>NZ_LZMM01000019.1:0-147037 GCF_001665945.1 Kocuria sp. ICS0012
GTGCGCCCCCCGCCCCGGCGCCCGCGCCGCCCCCCCCCCCGCCGCCCGCCCGCCCCGGCGCCCGCCCCGGCGCGGCCGCCGCCGCCGCCCCCCCCCCCCCCCCCGCCCCCCCCCCCCCCCCCCCCCCCCCCCCCCGGGGGGGCGCGCCCCCCCCCCCCCCCCCCCCCCCCCCCCCCGCCGCGCCATCTGATATTGATGCTGGGGACGCACATCGACCGAGGAGTCCCCACGAGCACGCATCACTTCATCCGAGCACGGCTGCCGTGGGTGGTGGCCGGGATCATCCTCGTGGCGCTGAGCTTGCGCGGGCCCATCATCGCGCCCACGCCCGTGATCACGAACATCCAGGCGGACATCGGCCTGTCTTCGGTCGCGGCGGGGCTGCTCACGGGACTCCCGGTGTTCCTCTTCGCCGTGGTCACCCCGGCGGCCTCCGCGGTCATCCGACGCGCGGGCCCCGAGGCCGCCGTCCTGCTCTGCCTCATCGGTGTCCTAGTGGGCACCATCATCCGTTCCCTCGGCTCCACGCCCCTGCTGTTGGTGGGCACCGTGGTCATCGGGGCGTCGATCACGATCGGCAACATCGTGATCCCGGTCATCATCCGCCGCGACGTCCCCTGGCGCCAGGTCTCCGTGGTCACCGCCGCCTACTCCGCGGCCCTCAACGTGGGGTCCATGATCACCGCGCTCGGCACCGCGCCGCTCGCCGCCGCCCTGGGGTGGCGCTGGGCCCTCACGGCCTGGGGCGTCCTGGCGCTCGCCGGCATCGGCTACTGGCTCCTGCTTTCACGACGCCGCTCCGGCAGCCCCGGCGACGACGCCGCCTCAGCCGCCCACACGCCGTCGTCCCCCGACGCCCCCGGCTGCGGCGCGGCCCCCAACCCCCACGCGCCGTCGGCCCCCGAAACTTCAGAGGCCCCCGCGGAGATGCTGCCGCCAGCGGAACCCGACACCGCTCACGCGACGGGGCGTGTGCGGCGCATCGGCTGGTTGCTCGCGCTGGCGTTCTGCGGGCAGGCCATGGCCTACTACTCGGTGACGGCGTGGCTACCCGCGTTGCTCGCGGACACGCGGGGGTTGAGCTTGGCGAGTTCCGGGGCCTCGGCGTCGCTGTTCCAAGTGGCCGCCGTCATCGGGGCGTTCGGCGTGCCCCTCCTGGCCGCACGGGCGCCCGCGTGGGTTCCGGTGGCACTGATCGGAGCGCTGTGGATCACCCTACCCATCGGCCTGATGCTCGCGCCGGGGTGGTTCATCGCGTGGTCGCTCATCGGCGGGGCGGCCCAGGGCGGCGGTTTCACGGCGATCTTCTCGATCGTCGCCCGCGTGGCCCGCTCCTCCGCCGAGGCGGCGCGGATGTCCGCGCGGGTGCAGGGTATCGGCTACCTCGCGGCCACGATCGGGCCACCCCTGGCCGGAGGTTTGAACACCGCGACCGGGGCGTGGACGGCGCCCCTGCTGTTGGTGCTCGCCGCGACCGTGGTGTTCACGGTGGGCGGGGTGTTGGCGGCGTTCAGGGCGCGGTCGTGAACACCACGACATGACAGCGCGCGTTCCACTGCAGTTGATGTTACGGATACAGGACTGGGGCCCACTCACGAATGAGTGGGCCCCAGCCATCAGGTTCTGGATCTAGAACCTACGGAACGAGGTCTCAGCGACCCGGGTGGGTGGTGCCGTCCACGTTGGTGGTCCCGGTGTCGCGCACGGTGCTGGTCCCGGTGTCGCGGCGACGATCCGTGGTGTGGTCGACGTGGCGATCGTTGTGGACGGTCTTGTTCTTCTTCAGCAAACCAGCCAGACCCAAGAGACCGACCAGACCCCACAGGCCGGCGTTGCCGTTGTCGTCGTTGGTCTGCTGGCTCGTGGCGGGAGCCGGGCTCTCCTCGGCGGCGATGGCGGGGGCCGACACACCGGTGAGGATTGCGAGGGACAGGGCAGCGGTAGCAGCGGTCTTACGCATCATTTTGCACTCCTGGCTGGGAAAGGAAGCACCATCATTTGACGGCTTAATAAGCACCCTACCTTAATTGTGTGTCTCCGACGACCGGCCGGTGAGGAATATATGCCGTGGCGGTCCGGGAATAACAGCATGGATATTCGATAAGGTGGCGCATTGATTTCGCACCCTTGGAAATACGCTCTTAACTGGCCTAACGAGCCCCCCATTATGACTTCGCCACCTCTCGCGGGCAACAGTGTGCTCTATTTATATTCGGGAATAATCGGAGGCGAGTCCGAGAGCTTGATTCTCCTGGCCGGGCCCGCCGGAACACCGGCGCGTACTGTATCACCCAGGTGAAGCGGCGATTTCCTTAAATTTTCCCGGATACACGCGGGCGAAGAGGATGAATCGGGAATACATATACGATTTCGTCCTCGCGCCCCCAGCACCGATGATCGAGGAACGCAGAGGGCATTCCCCTACCCCCCCTCCGTAACCTCACCCGTCCCGGACCAGCGCACCCCCTTCCCCGGGTAGTTTCAAGATCAGTTACCCCGGGAGGAGCTCACATGTCCCAGCGCATCGCCATCATCGGCGCGGGAATCGGCGGTCTGACCCTTGCCATCGATCTGCAGCGCAAGGGGTTGGACGTGCGGATCTACGAACAGACCGCTGTCCTGCGGGAGGTCGGCGCCGCCGTCCCCCCACCACGGCCAGGGTGCGAACCAGTCCATCGAGGACGCGATCGTCCTATCCGACCTACTCTCCAGCACGACCGACTGGGACCATGCGCGTGCCGAGCACGAGCGGCGTCGTCGTTTCCGTACCCGCAAGATCGTGGACGCGTCCGTCACCGTGGGTGAAATGCTCCACCTGCCCGACGGCGCTCGCGCCCGGGAACGCAACACTCGCCTGGCCTCGCCGGACGCCTTAGACCGGGACCTGGACTGGATCCATTCGTTCCGTGCCGATGAGCAGGTCCCGGAAGCCCCGGCCGTGGGCGGGTGATCAGGAAGGGCGTCGCGCCCAGCGCGGCGCCCGCTCCGGCCGCGGTCCTACGCCCACCGCCAACGCCGGGAGCGCGCTGAGCCACGGGACCCGCCGCACGACCTTCACGACCCACGACGGCAGCCGCAGGTCCCTGCCCCGGATCGCCGGCATGATCAGTGCCGCGTGCAGGATTCGCTGCATGCCCTGGATGACCACCGTGGGCACCATGCGGCGTCGCTGGATCCGCGCCAACCCACGCGCCTCCGCCCGCCCGGATGCACCGCCAGAACGCAGCAGCGGAGCCAGAATGCGGGCCGCAGCCACCGCGTCCTGCACCGCCAGATTGATCCCGACGCCGCCCACCGGCGACATCGCGTGTGCAGCGTCCCCGATGCACAGGACCCCCGGGGCGTGCCAGCGGCGCAGCCGGTCCAGGCGCACGTCGAGGTGCTTCACGTCCGCCGTGGACCCGATCCCGGTCACCCCGGCGGCCGCCTCCGGGAAGAGCTGCGCGGCGTCGGCCCGGAAGGCGTCGAGACCGCGGGCGCGCACGGCGTCGTCGGCACCCTTGGGGCCCAGCTGCGCGACCTGGATGTAGCCGTCGCGCGGGATGCCGATGGCCACTCGCCCCTTCTCCCACGTCACCCCGGTGACCTCGGGGTCCGGGAGGTCCACGTGGGTGACCCTGGAATGCGGAATGGCCTCGAAACGATCGACGAGACCGAGATCGTCGAGCAGGGCCAGAGTGGTGGGATGCACGGTGTCCCCGCGGAAGTCGCGGAGGAAGTCCGCGTGCTTCTCCAACACCGTGACCGCCACACCCGCACGCGCCAGTAGGAGACCCAGCACCAGGCCGGCCGGACCGCCGCCGACGATGGCGCACGTGGTGCGAACGGTGGGCGGCTCCGCGGGCGTCGTCACCCCGCCAGCCCCTTCACGAATCCCCAGAACGTTTCCGCGCTCACTGTCAGATTGTGCGCGAAGGCCTCCAGGTCCTCACTCGAGTCCCGGCGGTAGTTCAGGCAGAACTCGTAGCCGTCCGTATGGGTCGTGTACGTGACACCGAAGCCCTCGGGTGTGGTGGGCGCGAACGCGTAGCGCACGATCGGGTCCGGACCGCCGATGGACGTGGTGGACAGGAAGTCGTGGCGCATGGCCGCGATCCCCGGGGAGTCGAAGAACTCGGACAGCTCCCCCGTCTTCCGGGCCATCATGGCGAGTCCCAACAGGTGGCGATCCACACCGCGGGCGTTCTTGCAGGCCTTGACCCAGCCACGATGTGCGTCCAGGGCCTCCGTGAACAGCTCCTCGGTCGCCTCACCGGTGAGCAGGGCGCGGGCGAACTCGGTGGCCTGCGGGGTCACGGGGCGGAGGCACTCGGTGCGCCCCGCCTGGAACTCACGCATGTCCACCGCTTCATATACACCGCGCGCCGTCCCGTACGTCGCGAGCTGGGCGAGCAACATGATGAATTGCTGAGCGGCGTCGTCGCTGATCCTGAACGGGAGTTCGGCGCGGTGCAGCCGCGGCACGAACACCCGGTGCACGCCCAGCAGCGCGGCCTCCGTGCGGTATTGGGCGACCCGCGCCACGAGTTCGTCACGCAACTGCGGCTCGAGCTCCCACGTAATCGCGGCGGGTTGCGGGGCGTCCGGCAGCGCGGCCTCGTCCGGGATCGTCACGTCCTGCATGGCTCCCGCGACGGCCAGGATCGTAGCCCCGTCCACGGTGCTGTGTTCCACGTGCATGGCCAGCCACGGATCCTCGAGGCACACCTCGTACGTGATCGGTTTGTAGGCCCACGCTTGTCCCACCTCGAACGCGCAGCGCTCCAGGTGCTCCACGACCTCGGCCCGTGCCCCCACGACATTGACCAGGAACACCATGCGGCTGATCCGGTCGTAGATCTCCGCGTTGTCCTCGTTCGAAGTCAACTTCTCCAACAGGGGCGCGGCCGTCTCACTGCCCAGGTAGGACAGCGCCCCGAACGGCAGCTCGGTCTCCCGCGGTTCGTCCCGCTCCACGACCGCGCGCAGCCCCGCGGCCACCGTGCGCAGCGGCAGCGGTTGCCGGTCCTGGGTGCTGATCGTCAGCGCGTACAGCCGGCCGCGGTGGATCACGCCGATCTCCTCCGCTGCCTCGGCCGACCCCGACGACGCCGCTCGCTCCGGTCTGCGGATCTCATCCCGTTCCGCGCGAGGATGCCGCACTCCGCCCGTGAGACATTCCCACTGGGACATACTCACGTCGTTACCGCGGGGGTCCACCTCCTGCGGGGTCTCCCCGCGCACCTGCCGTAGATGCACCCACGCCGCCCGGTAGACGAGTTCGGCCGCCCGGCCCAGCCCCGGGGCGCCAAAGTCCCCCGTGATCTGGAATCCCACGTTGGTGGTCAGCGGCAGGGGTGTGCGCACGGTCAGATATCCGTCCAGCCACTCCCGGGACAACCAACTGCGCCCCTCGGCGTCCTCCGCACGGGCGAACTCCTCGAGTGCCGCTTGTAACCGCGGGCCCTCCCCGGTCCGGAACGCTTCCGCATCACGCCGGGTCCGCTCGAGCGCCGCGCCGTCCACGAGGGGGTCGACGGCGCTCAGCATCCGCTGCAGCGTCTCCTCCAGCGGGGGCACGGGAAGGGGTTTGACACCCATGAGGCATCCTTTCGGTCGCGGGAACAGGAGGGTCGGGTCAATGGGAGGGTCGGCGCGACGGCGCCCGTGCGGATCCGCCGCGGTGTTCCATGGGGTCGAGGTCTACAGCTCCCCGTAGCGGGCCAGCGCGCGGGCCAGCCGCTGCACGCCCTCGTGGATTACGTCCGGGGCATGGGTCACGAAGGACAACCGCATGGTGGACTCGTCCGGGTCGTGCGCATAGAAGGAGGCACCCGGGACGAAGGCCACGCCTTCCTCCACCGCGAACGGTAGCAATCGGGTGGTGTCGATCCCGTGCCCCAGTCGAACCCACAGAAACATGCCTCCGTCCGGGCGGGTGATGTGAGCGTCCCGCGGGAGGACGGCCTCGAGTTCCGCGTACATGGCCCGCGCCCGCTCGGCGTAGACGGGACGTACGCGCTCGAGGTGCGCCTCGACGTCGGCGGTTGCAAGGTACCGCGCCACGGCCAACTGGTCCGGCACGGGCGACTGCAGCCCGATCGCCTGCTTGGCCACAGTGAGCGTGAACTGGATGGGCCCCTCGGAGCGCATCCACCCGATCCGCACCCCCGGGGCGATGATCTTGGACACCGAGTTCAGCAGGATCGTCTGCGCGGACATCCCCGGAAGGGATGCGATGGGGGCCATGGGTTCGCCCGTGTAACACAGCTCGCCGTACGGGTCGTCCTCCACGAGCGCGGTGCCGGTGCGCAGTAGGACGTCCGCGACGGCGCGGCGTCGTTCCACGGGCATGCAGATCCCGGACGGGTTCTGGAAGGACGGGATCAGGTAGACGAAGGTGGGGTTGTGCTCGGCGATGAGCCGCTCGAGCTCCTCCGGCACCACGCCGTGCTCGTCCGTGGGGACGCCCACCATGTGCGCACCGTTGAGATCGAAGGCCTGCACAGCCGCCAGGTAGGTGGGCCGTTCCACGAGGATCACGTCCCCCGGGTTGACGAGCGCCTGGGCCACCACGAACAACCCCTCCTGGGAGCCCGTGGTCACCTGGACCTGGTCCGCAGTGGTGGGCAGGTGCCTGCTGACCCGACGCGCCGCTTGCTCGCGAAGTTCCAGCTCACCCTCGCTCGAGGCGTACTGCAGCGCGCGTGCGGGGTGGTTCGCGAATACCCACTCGTAGGCGGCCTTGATGTCATCGACCTCGAAGTACGCGGGATCCGGGACACCACCGGCGAACGAGATCACACCCTCCTTGGACACCACCTCCAACAGGTCGCGCACGGGGGAGGAATCCACCCCGCGCAGACGGTCGGCGATACGGAACGAGAAGGGTTCGAGGGTGCTCATGCGGCCAGTATCCCACCGGCCCCGGAACGGTGAGGGTCCGGGATCACTCACCCAGGGGCGTGCGCGCGCACCAGGCTCTCAGGAGGGCGAGCACGTGACGGTCGAACGCGGCGTCGGCGTCCGTGTCGGGGAGGACCGGACAGCTCATCTCGATGGCGATCCATCCATGGACGCCCACCCAGAGTGTGGCACCGATGACCTCCACGGGGAGGTCATGGAAGATCCCCTTGTCGATGGCCCCGCGGACCAGTCGGTACATGGGTTGCATGGCCGTGTTCGCGAATTCCGCGCAGCTGGATCCCCCGGTGGAACCGTCCCTGCGGGCGCCGATGCAGTCCCCCGCCTTGCCCAGGATCACGTTGTACAGCGCCGGGAACTCCAGGGCCCAGCGTCTGCAGGAGCGGGCGAGTGCGCGCATGTCCGCCACGGGTTCGCCGGTGCGCACGGCCATCTCGTGCGCGCTGAGGTAGCTCACGATCGCTTCCTCCCGCACGGCATCGATCAGGGCGTCCCTGCTGCCGAACATGGTGTAGATCGCGGTGGTGGAGCAGCCGTGCTTGGCGGCCAGTGGCCGGAGCGAAACGGACTCGACACCGCCGGCCAGGATCTGTTCGGCGGTGTTCTTAATCAGTGCTTTGCGAGTGATCTCGTCAAATTTTCGGGGTCGGGCCACACGTGCGATCGTACTGGTCAGAGCCTTGTTAGCGCATTAATTATCGAGAATTGCGGGCACTTAGGGGACAACTGTATACCAGTTCGCGACCCCTCGAGGTGCCCCGTGATTCATCCCTCGTGAGCCGAACGACGATTGCGCCGGATCCGCTTGACGACCCACCACACCAGGAACAGCAGGACCGCGATCACCACGATGCGTGAGAACACCCCGGCGTACTGTTCCGCGATGTGCCAGTTCTCCCCCAGGAAGTACCCGGCGAGCACGAAAATGGTGTTCCAGATCAGGGACCCGGCCGCGCTAAGCACCACGAACAGCCCGAACGACATCCGCTCGATCCCCGCGGGAACGGAGATCAGGGATCTGAAGATGGGGATCATCCTCCCGAAGAACACGGCGGCCTTGCCGTGGCGGTCGAACCACTCCTCGGTGCGATCCAGGTCATGCAGATCCACGAGTGGCATCTTGTCCACGATCACGCGCAGGCGGCGTCGTCCCAGTGCGGCGCCGATCCAGTACAGCGCGATCGCGCCCACGACCGACCCCAGCGTGGTCCAGAAGATGGCCCCGCCCAGGCTGAAATTGCCCTGGCTGGCCGTGAAACCGGCGAGCGGGAGGATCACCTCGGACGGCAGCGGCGGGAACAGGTTCTCCAGGGCCACGAGCAGTCCGGCGCCGGGAGCGCCGATGGCTTCCATGACGTCCACCACCCACCCCGCGATACCGGAGAGCTGAGCACTCTCGTCGGCTGATGTGGCGGCCAGGATGGCAGGCAGGGACATGAAGGTGTTCTCCGCACGTGGTCGTCAGGGGTGTGTCCGCCATGCTACGGGAGGAATCTTGGGGTCCGCTTGGAGCTATCGGGGCGGTGCGCGATTGAATGGGGCCATGCGTCTGTGGTCAGTTCACCCGTCCCTGCTGGACCGTCGTGCTCTGGTGGCGTGCTGGCGGGAGGGTCTGCTCGCCCAGAAGGTCCTGCTCGGTCAGACCAAGGGCTACACGCGCCACCCCCAGCTACAGCGCTTCCGCGCCACGAGCGATCCGGTCCTGTCCGTGGCCACGTACCTGCACGGCGTCGCCGACGAGGCCGACCGCCGCGGCTACAACTTCGACCGCACCCGCCTGGCCCGGGAGGCGAGCACACAGCCCATCACGCTCACCGTGACCACCGGTCAGCTGCGCTACGAGTTCGAGTTCCTGCTGCGCAAGGTCCTCGACCGCGACCCCGAGTGGGCGCGATCCGCACTGGACGGCATCGATCCCCATGCCGCTCCCCACCACCCGTTGTTCGTCCCGGTTCCCGGGCCGGTCGCCGAGTGGGAGCGCGTGAAGTAACCGGTTCGGGCCACCGCCGTGTCCGAAATCCGCTAGCGCCCGGCGCCCGGGCGTGGGACCGTGGGACGCATGCCCCCTCAAGACTCCTCGTTCGACGAGCGCTACCGGGCTGTCGAGTCCCGGGACGGGCGCTTCGACGGGCAGTTCGTGACCGCGGTGCGCACCACCGGGATCTACTGCCGCCCGAGCTGCCCCGCGCGCACGCCCCACCGCGAGAACGTGCGCTTCTACCGCACGAGCGCGGCCGCCCACGCCGCCGGGTACCGCGCCTGCAAACGCTGTGTCCCGGAAGCCGTGCCGGGGTCCCCGGAGTGGGATCTGCGCGGGGACGTGGTGGGGCGCGCCATGCGGCTCATCACCGAGGGGGTCGTGGACCGCGAGGGCGTGCTGGGACTCGCGCGGCGCGTGGGATATTCCACGCGCCACCTCACCCGCGTGCTGACGGAGGAACTCGGCGCCGGACCGCTCGCGCTCGCCCGCGCCCACCGGGCCCAGACGGCGCGCGCCCTACTGACGCAGACGGACCTGCCGGTCGCGGAGACCGCGTTCGCGGCGGGATTCTCGAGCATCCGACAGTGCAACGAGGTGATCCGCGAGGTGTACGACATGACCCCGCAGCAATTGCGGGCGCGCAGCATGAGCACCGGACCCTCGGGACACGGCGCGGCGAGTGAGCCGGGCGAGGTGGACCTCGCGTTGAGCTATCGCGAGCCCCTGGACGTGCGCGGGCTGTTCGTGTGGTTCGCGGTCCATGCGGTGGACGGCGTGGAGGTCGGGACCCCCACCTCCTACACCCGCGCGCTGAGCCTGCCCGGCGGCCCGGCCTGGCTGCGCGTGTACGAGCGCGCGGGGCGGTTGCGGTTGCGCACGCGGGTCACGGATCTCGCGGACCTGCCCGTGCTGATCGCCCGGGTGCGTCGGCTCTTCGACCTGGACGCCGATCCGGAGGCAGTGGCCGCCGCGCTGTCCCGCGTCCCGGTGTTGCGCCCGCTGGTCGAGGCCGCCCCGGGGCTGCGGGTCGCCGGTTCCGCGGACCCGCACGAGACGTTGATCCGCACGCTCATCGGTCAGCAGATCTCCCTGGCCGCGGCCCGCACCGTGTTGGGTGCCCGCGCGCGGGACATGGGAGAACCCGCGCCCTCCTTCGCCACCGGCATCCGGTACATGTTCCCGACCGCAGCGGCCATCGCCGAGCACGGCGTCCAGTTCCTGGGCGGGCCGGCCGCGCGGGTCCAGGCGGTCCTGGGTGCTGCCCGCGCGCTCGCCTCGGGTGATTTGCAGTTGTCCCCCGGCGACGACGCCACTCAGCAACGCGCCGCGCTCCTCACCCTCCCCGGGGTGGGGCCATGGACCGCGGACCACGTGCGCATGCGGGTCACCGGGGACCCGGACGTGTTCCTGATCGACGACGGGGCCATGCGCGCCGGTGCCCGACGGCTCGGGCTCCCGGACACCAAACCCGCACTCGTGGACTGGGCAGGGGCCGCTGCCCCATGGCGCAGTTACGCCACCACCCATCTGTGGGGCCCGCTGACCCCTCCCGCTTCCTTCTCGGAAAGTGTGCAGTCATGACATATGTCGTTGAGAGCATTGACACCCCTGATGGTTCCTTCACGGCAGTGGCCCGGGAGGACGGAACCGTCGTGGCCTCCGGATGGACACGCTCGACCGAGCAGCTACTCGCGCGGATCCGCCCGGCCTTCCGTCCGGAGGAAGCGCAATCCGGCGACGTGCCCGCACTGGAGGCGGTCCGCGCGTTCTACGACGGCAACCTCGACTCCGTCATGACCGTGCCCGTGGACCTGCACGGCACCGAGGGCCAGCAGGCCGGGTGGGCCGCGCTGCGCCGCATCCGCCCCGGGTCCCCCCTGACCTACACCGAGTTCGCGCGGGAGCTCGGCAATCCCCGGGCCGTTCGGGCGGCGGCGTCGGTGTGCGCCCGCAATCCCGTGGCGCTGTTCGTCCCGTGCCACCGGGTGCTGCGTTCGGACGGTTCCATGGGTGGGTTCGCGTGGGGCGAGGCGATCAAGCGTGATCTGCTGCGGCGGGAGGCACGCTCCGCGGCATGACAGACTGGACGGGTGGAACGGGAGAACACCGAGCAACGCATGACTTGCAGCGTGGTCATCCCCGTTCGTAACGACTCTTCCTACCTGGAGCGCTGCCTCCGGGACCTGCGTGAGCAGACCCGCACCCCGGACGAGATCGTCGTGGTGGACAACGGTTCCACCGATGATCTTTCGACAGTCCTGGACCGCCACCCCGAAGTACACCGGGTGTGGGAACCCGTCCCCGGAGTGGCCGTCTCCGCGGCCGCGGGCTACGACGCCGCCCGCGGGGACCTCATCCTGCGCTGTGACGCGGACAGCCTCCCCTCCCCCGGCTGGGTCGAGCGACACACCGCGGTGCTGTCACGGGCCCTGCGGGATCCGCAGGGGAAGGCCACCGTGGCGGTGTCCGGGATCGCGCGGTTCGGGCCGCGGTACGAGTTGGCCGGACGCATCCTGGGTGCGGCATACATCACGGCCTACCGCCTGGGGGCCGGCACGGCGCTGGGCCACTGGGCCTTATGGGGGTCCAACATGGCCTTCACCCGGGCGTGGTGGCAGCATGTCCGGGAAGAGGTGCACCGGGATCCACGGGTGCACGACGATTTCGACCTCAGCTTCCGCGTCCGTCGCGATCAGCGCGTGATCATGGACCCGGGCAATGTCGCGATCGTGTCCTGGCGGGCCTTGGTCTCCCCCGCTCGGATCCGCCGGCAGCTGCGCATGGCCATGGCCACCGTGTTCCTCAACTGGCGCAGTGAACGACCGTGGGTGCGTATCCGGCGACGCGTTCTCTCCGGCCCCCTGGGGCGTGGGGGCAGCCGATGACGTCCGAGCAGACGCACAGCGTGGGCGGCGTGGTCGCATCGGCCATGTGCTTCACGGCGATCATCGGGGCGGGTTACTACGCATTGGACGGGCGCCGGGTGGACATGGCCGTCCTACTGCTCGCGGGACTCGGACAGGTGATCGCGTTTCTGTGGTTCCGCACCCAGTACGCGCGGGCCGTGTGCTCGCTCATCATGCTCACCGCCGCCATGAGCGCGGCCGAACAGCTCTACAGCAGGATCTGGTGGTGGGACATCCTCATCCACTTCGTGACGCTGTACGCCCTGGTGTGGATGGCATGGAATCGCGTTCTGACCCACCACCCCCGGGTGCGGGGCCGGGTGCGCGATCGTCCCGCGATGCGGTTCACGTGGTGCGCGGTGGCCGGCTTCGTGATCGCCGTGGTGTGGGAGGTCATGGAACTGTTGGGGTTCCTGTTCGCGACACCGGACATCCACATCCCACCCCTGGACACGCTGGGGGACATCGTCATGGGGGTGCTGGGGGCTGCCTGCGTGGGCTTCCACAGGGAACCGCACTGAGCGTCGTCGTCCCCGGCGGGCCGCGAACGGTCGCGTGCGGTGAGTCCCGACCCCCCAAGTGCCGGGACTCATCGCACGCTTGCGGCGTCGGCGAACAGTATGGAGCCCCGCTGGGGAGCGGGACGTTCGATCCGGACGCGCGGTCACCGGCCGTGTGCTGGACCAAGGCGGGGGCCGGGGTGCAGTGCTCGGGCGACCGGTCTCAATCATAGTTGTTCACATTTTAGTTGTCCACAATTAGATGGAGACACCAGTTGCCCTTCGCGGTCGCGGCGCGGTACCGGGCCGGTCACGCCCAGCGCGGACGACGTGGCGCGGTACCGGGCCGCGGTGGAATTCTGGGACGCATGACCCACGAACACGCTCCCCACCGCACGCCCGAGACCGCTGCCGGCTGGGACGAGCGCTACGGCGCTACGCGCATCTGGAGCGGGGAGCCCAACGGCGCCCTGATGGCGCTCACGTCGGACCTCGCTCCCGGCACGGCGCTGGACGTGGGTTGTGGTGAGGGCGCCGACGCCGTGTGGCTGGCCCGACGTGGCTGGACGGTGACGGGGCTGGACGTCTCACGCGTCGCCGTCGACCGCGCTCGGGCCGCGGCAGAAGCCGCGGGGGTCGAGATCACGTGGCTCGTTGAAGGGTTCGGCGAGCGCCCCCTCGGCCCGTTCGACCTGGTGTCCGCCCAATACCCCGCGGTGCCTAAGCGGGGCGACGACGCAGCGGTGCGCGCGTTCGCGGACGCCGTGACACCGGGCGGGCGGCTGGTGTTCGTGCATCACGAGCTGGATGAGACACCTCACGGTTTCGACCCCGCCGACTACGTGATGCCCGAGGACGTGGTGACGTATCTGACCGGGCAGGGATGGCAGATCGAGACGAACGAGATCCGCGAGCGACACCTGGAACGCGGTGCCGGGTCCGGCCACTCGTGGGACCGGATGGTCGTGGCGCGGCGGGGCGCGTGAATACCTCCGGCGTGAATCGCGCCTCGGTGGGGCTGCGCTCGCAGCGTGGTCCCGTCCTGCTGGCCGTAATGCTCTCCACGGCTCTGGTGGCCCTGGACGCCACGATCCTGGCGACCGCGGTGCCGAGCATCGTGGGTTCCCTGGGTAACTTCGCCCAGTTCCCGTGGCTGTTCTCGAGCGACATGTTGGCGCAGGCGGTGAGTGTGCCGATCTTCTCCAAGCTCTCGGACATGTACGGGCGCAAACCCGTGATCCTCACCGGCGTGGGGTTGTTCCTGGTCTCCTCCGTGCTCGCGGGATGCGCGTGGAGCATGCCGTCGCTCATCGTCTTCCGGGTGATCCAGGGATTGGGTGCGGGAGCCGTGGCGCCCATGGGCATGACGATCGTGGGGGACATCTACACCGTGGCCGAGCGCGCCGCCGTGCAGGGGTACGTGGCCGGGGTGTGGGCGGTCTCTTCGGTCGTGGGGCCCACATTGGGTGGGCTGCTGTCCCAGTTCTTGAGTTGGCGGTGGGTCTTCTTCGTCAACATCCCGGTGGCCCTCGTGGCGGGGTGGCTGTTGCTGCGCAGCTATCACGAGAAGATCGAGCGCGAGGAGCACCGGGTGGACTTCACCGGTGCCGCGGTGCTCGCGATCGCCCTGTCCGCCCTCATCCTCGGCGCGCTGGAGAGCGGCAACGCGTGGGAGTGGCTTTCGGTGCCCACCCTGGTGTGCGGCGTCGTCGGCGTCATGGGGCTGGCGATCTTCGTGGCCGTCGAGCGTCGCGCGAGCGAACCGATCATCGACCTCGCGCTGGTACGACGCCGCGTGGTCGCAAGCACCACCCTGGTCTCCCTGGGGATCGGCGCGCTGCTGGTGGGGATGACGAGCTACGTTCCCACCTATTTGGAGCGCACGGCCGGGGCCACACCGATCGCGGCGGGAGCGGCCGTGGCCGCCGTGAGCATCGGCTGGCCCGTGGCTGCATCCACGGCGGGGCGGATCTACATGCGGTGGGGCTTCCGGCGCACCATGTTTCTGGGCGGTGCGATCGCGACCGTGGGAGCGGCCCTGACCGCCGCGCTGTCGCCGTGGCCGAGCGTGATCGGTATGGCTGTGTGCGCGTTTATCATCGGGCTGGGGCTCGGTTACACCGCGGCTCCGTCGCTGATCATGGCCCAGTCCTCGGTGGAGTGGAACCAGCGCGGGTCGGTGACGGGTCTCAACATGTTTGCTCGCTCCGCCGGCTCAGCCGTGGGGGTGGCGATCTACGGCGCCATCGCCACCAACCTCATCCGTGCCGGTGGCGGTGAGGGCGATCCCGCCACCGTGATCCGCGCCTCCGGATGGGTCTTCGTGGCGGCGGCGGGTACCGCCGTACTCATGGCCGCCGCGACACTCGCCGTCCCGCGGGACGAGCCGGGGTCGGTGGGGCGGTAGTTGTGTCTGGCGAGATGGTGCGATGATTAGCGCCGGGGTCTCCGGGATAGTTTGTGTGCCCGGGGTGGGTACGACGTCGCCGCTGGGGTTCGTGCGGTGTCGGCGCCTCGAGGTCCGGGGGCGCTTCGGCGCCCGGGGTGGGTCCCAGGTCGGACGTGGCGGCCCACGCCGAGATCGAGGTGCTGTGAGAGCCCGCCCAACAGGGTTGGGAGAAGCGCCGCGACTGCGCGGGCTACGTAACGGCCCGCCCCTGTGCCTGGGTACTCGCTACTACGAGGACGGAGAGCGGTACATGACGCAGGCGTTCCTCTACGACGAGTTCGCGAAGGAGCCCACTGCGCCCACACTCCTTATGACCCAGGGTCTGGCTGTCCCCTTCCGGGTGCGGGCCGGAAGTAGTTAGGGGATTTGCATATCCCCCCGCATGCGCGGGGAGCACTGGCGATCGCCTCCGGCGTGTACGTCACCCCGGGGCTCATCCCCGCATGCGCGGGGAGCACATGAAGGGGGTTGCGTTTAATCCCCGGGAACCGGGCTCATCCCCGCATGCGCGGGGAGCACACCATCTGGTTCTCGATCGCTTGGTGAATCGCGGGCTCATCCCCGCATGCGCGGGGAGCACTTCGTCCGGACCGTGGTGGACCCCTGGTGGGCCGACTCATCCCCGCATGCGCGGGGAGCACATCAGGACGGCGGCCACGGCCACCACCAAAATCGGCTCATCCCCGCATGCGCGGGGAGCACCAGGGTACCGTGTCGGGCGCCGGCCTTCGCTACGGCTCATCCCCGCATGCGCGGGGAGCACACGGACATTGTCCAGGACTTCGACCACGCACCGGGCTCATCCCCGCATGCGCGGGGAGCACACCTACATGGCCGTCGCGGTGTCCCTCATCTACGGCTCATCCCCGCATGCGCGGGGAGCACCAGGGTACCGTGTCGGGCGCCGGCCTTCGCTACGGCTCATCCCCGCATGCGCGGGGAGCACACGGACATTGTCCAGGACTTCGACCACGCACCGGGCTCATCCCCGCATGCGCGGGGAGCACGACCAGGACACGGAGGACAGGTTCTCCACGTGGGGCTCATCCCCGCATGCGCGGGGAGCACCAGTCCCCCGATGGGACGCAGTGGTTCGGGGCGGGCTCATCCCCGCATGCGCGGGGAGCACCATCCGCCGTGAGCTGGTGGAGTCCGCGGACTACGGCTCATCCCCGCATGCGCGGGGAGCACGCGGTCCAGGCGTTGCACCTCTCGCTCGGACACGGCTCATCCCCGCATGCGCGGGGAGCACGGGGCAGAGCATGAGCACCCCGAACGCGGGGGGGCTCATCCCCGCATGCGCGGGGAGCACCCACCACGTCATCCCCACGGTCCATACGACCTGGGCTCATCCCCGCATGCGCGGGGAGCACGCCGCCTGATAAGCCCACGCCGCCTCAATCGGGGGCTCATCCCCGCATGCGCGGGGAGCACTGAGCGTCTTGGTATTTGGTCTGAGCTTGGTGGGGCTCATCCCCGCATGCGCGGGGAGCACGGCGCAGGTCGCGGCGGGGAACTTCCAGCCGGGGGCTCATCCCCGCATGCGCGGGGAGCACATAAGGTCACCCTGCTGCACCCAGTCCCCAGCGGGCTCATCCCCGCATGCGCGGGGAGCACTCAGTCATTGGTGGTTCCTTCCAGTTCGTCCTTGGCTCATCCCCGCATGCGCGGGGAGCACTTAGATCAGTCCTCGGCGTCACCCTTCGACCGCGGCTCATCCCCGCATGCGCGGGGAGCACTCCCCACCTGGAATGGTGGTGAGGACAAGGCCCGGCTCATCCCCGCATGCGCGGGGAGCACTGCAGGGGTAGTGCTTTGGGGTTACGCCGCGAGGGCTCATCCCCGCATGCGCGGGGAGCACAGCACGGTAACCCTGTCCCTGGGTGGGAGATGCGGCTCATCCCCGCATGCGCGGGGAGCACTTCTGTGACCCGCGGTCCACCAACCAGGCCGGCGGCTCATCCCCGCATGCGCGGGGAGCACGGAGGATCCATGGGCACCGGCGGCAAGGCCGCGGGCTCATCCCCGCATGCGCGGGGAGCACACTGAGTTCTACTCGTCGCCGGGGGAGTACCTGGGCTCATCCCCGCATGCGCGGGGAGCACTGTTGCTTCGGAGTTTTTCGAGGCGGCCACGGGGGGCTCATCCCCGCATGCGCGGGGAGCACACGCTCACGTTCCGTCTCGGACTTCTGAGCCTCGGCTCATCCCCGCATGCGCGGGGAGCACGGACCCCACACGGTCGCACCAGCCGAGTCACGGGGCTCATCCCCGCATGCGCGGGGAGCACGAGCTCGTGGACACTGCGAAGGGGTCTATCGAGGGCTCATCCCCGCATGCGCGGGGAGCACGCCGGCATGTCACAGGACGACCTGCAGGGGGCGGGCTCATCCCCGCATGCGCGGGGAGCACGAGCACGGGGATGAACGCCCTGTCACGGATACGGGCTCATCCCCGCATGCGCGGGGAGCACCCGACGAACCCCGCACCCTGAACCCTGTTCCGCGGCTCATCCCCGCATGCGCGGGGAGCACCCAGCCTGGGACGGGCTCAACAGGGACCCCCGCGGCTCATCCCCGCATGCGCGGGGAGCACTCGGGGGTGAGGTTCACGTGTTCGGTGTACTCGGGCTCATCCCCGCATGCGCGGGGAGCACCATTTCCCCTACCTACACTGCGTATGCGTGAACGGCTCATCCCCGCATGCGCGGGGAGCACCCTTGCGGGGTCCTCATCTTGTACCGGTGCGACGGCTCATCCCCGCATGCGCGGGGAGCACCATTCAGGACGCGATCACCCGGGCGATCACCGAGGCTCATCCCCGCATGCGCGGGGAGCACGCTGCGCCAGGTAGCCCAGGCACGCGTCCAGGGTGGCTCATCCCCGCATGCGCGGGGAGCACGGTAACCCCGGCCTTCACCGTGAGGGTCTGCGCGGCTCATCCCCGCATGCGCGGGGAGCACCGCCAGGCCGGAGACCACGAGCAGGTCCCCGGCGTGGCTCATCCCCGCATGCGCGGGGAGCACTCACCCTTGGGTCCGCGGGGCAGGGGTACAGGGGGCTCATCCCCGCATGCGCGGGGAGCACTCGGAGCAGCTGACCGCTAAACCGAAGTACACGGGCTCATCCCCGCATGCGCGGGGAGCACATGTTGGTTTTTAGGACCGGGGGGATTTCCCAGGGCTCATCCCCGCATGCGCGGGGAGCACGGTTGCGGAAGATCGCGGAGGCCGGCAAGAAGGGGCTCATCCCCGCATGCGCGGGGAGCACGTGACCCCAGCCTTGACAGTCAGCGTCTGCGCCGGCTCATCCCCGCATGCGCGGGGAGCACGATAGTCCAGAACGGGTCCACACTGTTGAGCCGGGCTCATCCCCGCATGCGCGGGGAGCACGACCCGGCATCCCACCCGGTCACCCTCCCGGTCGGCTCATCCCCGCATGCGCGGGGAGCACACTTCCTCACCTGGGTTTATATCGACACTCTACGATCATTTGCATCGATTTCGGCGCTTTCACCGCCGACGTCCCAGATGCCGTTGCGCACCGGCCTTACTCCACCCTCGTTTCAGCTCCGGAGACTGGGTTTTCTGTGCACGGGAACGCCGCTTCATCAGGGTCAGGCCGTCGAGGTCCACGGGGTCCCAGTGGTGGTCCTTGACCTCGAACTTCAAGCCCTGTTCTCCCTTGGAGCTCCAGATGAGGATCGCCCGCCCTGAGCCCGAGGTCTCGAGCACCCTGTCCCACAGGTGTTTACGTATTCGGGAACTGACTTTTCCCACGAACACGCCTGCCGAAACCTCGTACAACCACTTGGTCAGATCGCCTCGGAGCCCCACGGGACAGGCAGAGAGCGCCAGAACCATCATGTTTGGCCCCTGTCATGGTTCTGTCCCGAGGCGAGCGTCGAATCCGATCGTCCCGACCAGATGGACATGGCGTCCTCGTAGAGAATGGGGGTCACGGATTGCAGTTCCTGAGGTGTGAGGAAGAGTTCACGCAATACGTCCACACACCGGTCCATCACGCCTCCGCTCATCAATCTGTCGCGGAGGATGCGACGGACATCGTTGACGGGGTCCGTGGATCCCGAGGCCACGACCTCGAAGGCAGCGGGAATGCTTGTCGAAGCCTTGAAAAGATCTGCGACGTCGTAGACGAAACTTTGATCGTGACCCACGTGTACGAAACCCGAGACCCGGGCTCATCCCGAGAGCGTGGATCACTGCGGTGACCACCCCATACAGGCATGTGTTGGCACTGGACAGCGACTGATTGACCGGATCCGAGTCCGTCAGATCTCCCGGCTTGTAGTCCCTCTTCACCCAGTCGACCCCGGTCCTGCGCGACTCATCACGGTAGATCTGACGGACCCGAGCCCCCTCCCGCCCTCGTAATTGCTGCATGGTCAGGTTCGAGACGTCCTCGTCCGGGAACCGCAACTCGTACATCCGACGGGCTACGGATAGCCGGTCCCGCTGGTTGGCGAAAGCCCTGGCCTGCGCCTCCAGCAGCCGGCTCGATCTGGCCAGGGGACGCCCTGCGGCATAGCACCGGACGCCGCCTTCCCCGACCCACACGACCGTTGCCGCACATGCACCCACAAGAGTCATCGCCGCGTGGGTGATTCGCGTACCGGGCCCCAGCAGGAGGGCACCGATCATGGCCGCGGGGATGTGGAGGGTCCCACTGTCGTCAGTGGCGGTGATGGCATTGCTGTCCCGGTGGACCACACACCGCTCCAGATAGACGAAGGACAAACGGTCCTCGGCGCGCACGAGTTCGGCGGACTCCGGGGGAGCTGAACCCACCATGGGTCACCTGCCCCTCGCGAGCGTCATCAGACCACACCCGTAGGCCTTTCCCCGTCCCATGCCCGCCGTCAGCGAGGCCCGCAGTAGTGCCGTATCGGTCACCTCCAGCCGCCCCACGACGGTCACTTGACGCTGTGTCACGGTGTGATACTGCGAGTCGCCGTGTTTGCCGAACTGCCGGTCTCCTCGACCGATCACCCGCAGTGCCGGGAGCGATTTCTCGGTATTCCCGTCCGGGGAGGCAACAGCGTGATCACGGGGCTTGAAGCCCCACTGCTCCGACCGCTGGGTGAACCACGCCAGCTGCTGTTCTTCGGTCACGTGAGGCAGGATCCTTCCCCTACCGCCGTGGACGAACTGCCTCTTGACGGGGTTAACCGTGACGCGGAAGTCGAATTGCTGGCCCTTGGTGATGGCCGTCAGGAACCTGTCGTACTCCGCGGTCTCAGCGGGAGCCGACCGCCACCCCGCGTTCTCCGTCAGATGTTCCGTTTCCGGAACGGACGGTGAGACGATGTACAGCCTGACCTCGTGCCGGTCTGCATCCACCCGCCACAGATTCCTGCCGGTCGTCTGCGAACGCGCACTCGGGGGAAAGCACGCTTCGACGGCTCCATGCATGGCCCGCGGGTTGGCGAGGAGCTTCTTGGTTTCACGCCGCTGCGGATTGAGCTCGATCCTGGTGAAGAACATCAGCCCTCCTTGACCGTGTGAAAGAAGAGGTCTTCCGCCTCCGACCCGAGCGGGTTCTCGACGACGACGGGTTCCGGACGAACGACCGACCGGGCGTCGTAGAGACGATGTCGGGGGTCGAAACTCAACGGAACGTCCTGGGTCGTCTCTCCCACCTCCCCCGGCCTCGCGTCCCGAGCGAGGGGTAGGTGCACCGTCTTCGTGGCCTTCTCGCGGTACCAGTCCGACGCCAGCCACGGGGCGACGACGACGTCGCGCAGGAGGGCCTCGACGTCGTCGCCCGCTTCGACGCCTCCCAGAAGGTCCACCGGGGCGGGGCAGGCGCGGCGACCGAGGTAGAGCGGAAATCGCGGTGAGTCGATGGCCTCGGCCAGTCCCTCGATAAGTGCATCGGGTCCGGAGATCGCCGCGGTGTAGGCCGCGTCCACCAGGTAATGACGGGAGGACAATGCCGAGTTCTTGGAACCGGGGCGCCGGGCTGTGTGATAGTCCACGAGCAACCTGCCCGGCTGGTCCGTGCGGACTCCGAACTCGAGATCCACAAGATCCGTCAGTTCGGCGTCTCGCCCGCGTCCCTGCGCCGCGGCCAGGAGACCGAGGACACCGGACTTGCTGGGTTCGGTGCCCGCCTCGCGGGTCCTGTACCGCGATGAGGTCCCCCAGGACTGCTGTGCCCCCTTCAACCGCAGGATCAGCACGCTCATCGACGGTCCTCCGGGGTACCCGCCGCGGATGCCGTCACCACGTCACGGACGGCCGCCAGGAGTTCGGGCTGGCTCCTGACCTCACCCAGTCCCTCGACCTGTGCCCTGAGCGCGGGAACGGCCATGACCCATTCCTCCCGAGGGACCATTCCGTAGGTCTCCTGGACTCCACTGGCCTCCCGGGCGAGGGCGGCAGCCGCTTCCGCCCTCCGGTCGTGGCCCTCATCCACCTCCACGGGCTTCTCGAAGGCGGTCACGTAACTCACGGGGCGCCGATCACGGACGGCCACCGCCACGAGCTCGGGCAGGGAGTGCGCGGCGAACGTGTTCTGTTTTCCGGAGGGCAGGGACTCGATGAACGTGGCGGCGAACGCCTCGGCCGCCTGGGCCGCGGCCTCCACGCTCCCCAGATTCATCACAAGTTGGTCCACGTTCAACGTGGCGTACCTGTACACGGTGGAGGACATCATCTCCACCGTCCCGATCATGCCGGCCCCGGTCTGCTCGTCCTGACGGTTGAGGTCGTCGATCGCGGTGTAGTAATCGAAATCCGGGACGGCGGCGTGCACACCCAGTGCGTGGGCAACCTGCACGGCCGCGTCCACGTTCAACGCGGCGTCGTCAGCCACCATGCGTCCGAACAGCGCGACGTCCACGGCGTGCTCAGTGTCGAGCAGCTCTTGGGCCTCTTTCTTGGTGCCGAGCCCCGCCTCGCCCTTCTCCACGAGCACCTCGGCCAGGCGATCGACCTGGTGGTGTCCCAGGAAGATCAGGTACCCCGCCATGGGGGCCTTGGGGTCTTCGTCCTTCTTGACCTTCGGTGTCGAGATCTTGAGCCCGGCCTTCGTGAACGCTTTCTCCGCGCGGTTCAGGGCAGTGGCCTCGTCCAGGGACTCGTCCAGCTCGCACATGCGCCGGGCGACCAGTTCGACGACGCGCTTGGTGCGCACGCCCAGCCGGGACCGGTCCAAGTAGTTCACGAATCCTTTGCGCTGCGCGGCCTTCAACGCCTGGGACGAGATCCGCTGACGCTGGACCCCGCCGAAGAAGGCCGTCTTGGGGGCCCCGTCCTCGCCACGGTTGATGTTGTTGGGCGCCAGGGTGTGAAGGGCGTGGAAGTCGATGAAGGTGGTCATGGGTTTTCCTTTCCTGAAGATCACGCTGAGGTGTGGTCGGCGGTGCGGGTGGTGAAGGCGCGGTAGAAGTCCCTGCCCCAGACACGTATCACCCTGTCCTTGTGAGCAGCACTCTGGAGCCGGAAGAGATCGAGGGCGAGCCGCCCGTGGTCCGTGGGGATGCCGTCCGTGGACAGCAGGCCGACCAGTGTGCGGAGGTAGTTCCTGCGCCCGGTGAAATGACTCGCCGTCAAGAGGGCGTCATAGCGTGACTTCGCGGACGGGCGCTCCCTCATCAGCCGGCCCATCGACGTCCCGAAACTCGTCCCGGGGGCGTGCATGGGCGACTGGTTCCCCTGTTGGTGGACCCCGTAAAGGGTGAGCGCCACGTGTGCGGCCCATTCACCCCGGGTGGGTTGGTCCCGGGTCCCGAGGAACTGCTCGGGCAGGACGTCCAGGACGATCTGCCACACCTCGGGGGTGTCCCCGGGCTGTTCGTCGACGGCCTGGCGGAGCCTGGCGAGCGTGCCTCGCGCCGCGGGGTCGCTGCCCGAGAGGAAACGACGTTGCAACTGGGAGACGTAGGCCCCGACCGATGAGTCCAGGCCGATGGTCTCGGGGGGTGATGTGGGCATGTTCTCTCCTGTGCTGGGTGAGGGGCCGGTGATCGTCATGGGGTCAGTGCCGTGTCTGCCACGGTCTCCGCGAGCTTCTTGGTAATCCACAGCTCGTACCGGGCCGACGAATGGATGATGAGTTTCCCCGCCTCCGATTCCTCGGTGCGTCCGATCGCGGCGCGGGGGCCCGCGGCTGCAACGGCCTCCGCGATGAAGTACAGGGTGGTGGTGCGCATCCGCCGACCCCACTCCCGTTCGGCGTCCTCCGGAACGGGAATCCCGCCCAGGTAGTCCAACCACGCCACGAACTGCGCCTCCAGCGCCGCGAGCCACGCCTGCACCGGTGCCTGCGGCGCCTCTTCGGGGGATGCCCCGGCGCACACCAGGAGCTGTTTGTGGAACCACGCCATGCTGCCCCGGAAGGACATCACCCGTCCCACGACGCCCGCGACCACTGGCCACAGCTGTTGTGCGCGGTCCGTCAGCAACTGGACCCTGACGGGATACGTCTCGGACACCTCACCGTCGACGACGGCGTCCTGGGTCCCGTAGCTCATCCCCGTCAGACGCAGCGTGGTGCCGCTCTGTTCATAGGCGGCGTTCACCACGTCCGCGAGGTCGCCGTGGAGCTGGGAGACGATGGCGGGCTTGCGGTCCTTGGGCTCGTCGGGGCGGCTCTGCTCGAAGAGACTCTGCATACCCCGCCACACCGTGAGCGCGGGATCGTGCGTCTTGGGGAAGAAGACGTCGACGCCGTTCTTGGACTGCGCCCTGGAATAGCGGTACCCCGTGGTCGGATCCGTGAAGTTGTTGGCGCGCCGGATCTTGTCCCCGTTGCAGATCAGGGCCCCGACCACGGTGTTCCCCTCCTGATTCGGGAACAGCCGGACGCGTCGCTGCTGCCAGGTCAGGACGTCGACCACACCCGTGGGCGTAACCTCGTCGACCGAACGCGGCGAGGCATCGGCCGACGCGCGCTCCCAGGGCGGCAGATCGGCGTCGACCTCTTCCCGCGGAGCCAGCAGCGCGCGCACCGGAAGATTGAGCACGAGGGTGTCCCGCAGCGTGGGACCCATGACCTGCACCGCCCCGATGGCCCCGGCCCAGCCCGTACCGATGGGGTAGCCCTTGCCCCCCTTGACGCGGGGGTCCCCCACCGCTCCGGATTTGATCCCGGACACGTCATACGCCTGGGTGTACACCAACCATCGCGCGGCCGCTGCTGCGGGGAGTGTCTTGGTGGCCGCAGACGTGGACGTGGAGAACAGTCCTGGCCCTGTGTCTGGGACCAGCACGGACGCGTCGGAATACTCCTCTTTCTTGGTGTGCAGTCCCGCCGCTTGGAAGAACGGGGCTGTTGCGTCGAAGAGGTTGAAGCGGCCCTCCCAGGCTTCCAGGTATTCCCCCACGAGCGCGCCCAGATCATCCGCCGCCTGGACCTTCTGCCAGGTCTCGGCCAGGCGATCCTCCGGGCCGAACAGTTCATGGTGACGCAGCGCGCGGATGAAAACGCCCAGCAGGAGCCGGAACACCGCCTGGTTCTGGGTGTCGGATTCCCCGGCGAGATCCGTGAACTGCTCGGCCCTGTCGTAGAACTCGAGCAACCCCACCTCCTCGACGTGCCCCTCGGCATGGCGCATGCGCAACCATGGTTCTCGTAGAAGATCGAAGTTGTGACTGCTCACTGCAGGTCCTTCCCGTAGTCCAGCTGGTCATCCATGACGTCGTATTCCTCCGTGTCGTCGCACCACGGGTCCGAGGCGTCGGGGGCGGCGAGCTCCACGGGGTGGATCCCGAGCCGGGGGTCGTACAGGAAGGATTTCCCCAGTAGCTCCCCGCGCAGTTCCCCATCCAGGCGCAGAACCAGTTGGCCCCGCAGCCGGAAGTCCGCTTGCCAGGCACGCATGCCCTGGTCCTCGAGTTCGGCGATGGCCGCGTCCAGCTCCCAAGGGGCGACGAGCCACCGCGGCAAACGCACCGAACTCATGGCCACGGCCCGCGCGAATCGTGGTGGCGGGACGGCAGTCTCCGTCACGGACCATTCCGTGCGGTCGCCGCGCTGTGGGAGGGCCCCCGGCAGGGGCGAGAGGAGCCCACCCTTCTCCTGCACCAGCAGCACCTCCACGCTGGGTTCGATGTCCCTCACGTGAGCCAGGGCCACGGATTCCGAGCGTTCGGCGTCCTGCGCGATCATGGGTTTGAAGACTTCCGTCAGGTATCCCTGACTCTGCGCCAGGGCGGTGAGCTGGAACGTCGCGGAACGTTGTCGGGATTCAGCTGCGCAGGTTTGTTCCTTGCGCGCGGTGCGGTCGTAAACTTCCCGCCACGTGTTGGGGACGTCCTGAGTCGGGCCGTAGATGTTTTCGACGACGCTCTCCAGCTCATGCGTCAGGCACCAGGGCCCACCGTCGAGGAACGGCCGCAGGGCCGCCAGAGTGGCCAGAAGGACACGATCCCCGTACACGGCCGTGGCCCCGGCATCGGGAACCGGCACCGGGCCGGCCATGTCCACCCCACGAATGTGAAGCACCGGGGAGCTCAACCCCGCCGGGCGGTCATCCGTGGGCCGTGCGTGACGATGCAAGCGTCCCGCGCGTTGCGCCAGGCTGTCGCCGGGAGCGAGATCCGTGATCAACAGGTCGAAGTCGATGTCCAGGGACTGCTCCAGGACTTGGGTTCCCACCACGATGAAGCGCTCCGGGCGCCCTGTTCCCCGATGCGCGCTCGGTCCCAGAGCGGACACGAGTCGTTTCTCCCTGTCGGACCTGTCCCACGCCGTGAACTGCGAGTGGTGCAGTTCGACGGTCCCCTCGCCAAAATCATCCTGGAGCTGTTCGTACACCTCCTGCGCGCGGCGCACCGTGTTGCAGACCACGCCCGCCACACCGCCGTCCTGCAGGTCCGACAGGAGAAGGTCACCGAGTGACTCGAGATCGTCATCCAGCAGATGCACGTCGACCAGCCGATGCGTGGCGCGCTGTTCGATGGGCGTGAATCGCACCCCGTGCTGCCCTGTGAGCGAGATGCGCGGGTACTGCGGAACCTCGTCCGGCCGCCGTACCTGCGTCTGACGACGTCGCCCCCGGCCTTTCAGCGCGGCCAAACTCGTATTGGCTGACGGAGCGGGAGTAGCGCTCTCCGGAACCGGATTCACGCCGAGACCCTCCGCGTAGGCATCTTCCAGCTGTTGTCGCAGACCCGAGGCCAGGGTGGCGGACAGCAGGATCACGCTCACACCGTGAGCGGCCAGCCAGGTCAGTGTCCGCACCAGGTAGCCCGAGGTGAACACGTCGTAGGAGTGCACCTCATCCAGGATCACCACTTTGCCCGCCACACCCAGGTGCCGCATGGTGACGTAGCGGGTGGCCAGCGCGGTCATCAGCACCTGATCGATCGTGCTCACCGTGAACTCAGCGAGCATGCCTCGCTTGCCCGTGAACCACTCGTGAGCCACGACCGCTTGGGTGCCGCGGCCGTTCACCGAACGGGTCTGTCGGATCAGCCGTTCGTTCTCGGGTTCCAGCCAGGCCCGCGAATGGCCCAGGAAGAGCGAGTGTGACACCGACCCGTCGTCCTCGAGCGTCTCGACCCATGATCTGACACGGGAGAACATGGAATCGGCCGTGGCCATGGTTGGGAGGGCGAAGGCCACACCCCCGCTGCCCAGGTTCCCCGCTAGGATCTCCGCCGCCAGGAGCGCTGCCTCGGTCTTCCCCTGGCCCATCTCCTCCTCGATGATGAGCAGGCACGGGCCGTCAGTCGACGCGGCCGCTTTCACGGCGGCGCATTGGCAGGGCCGAAGCTCAGCGGATCCGGGCCAGGAGAAACGTCTACGGAACGGCGGGCACGTCGTCGGCTCGGGCTGCCAGGCGCGGGTCAACCGAAGTCGTTGCAGCGCGTCGTCCGCGCGGCTGTCGTCACTCGGATGGCGCCCGCTCTCCGTCAGCGGGAACAGCTCTTGGTTCGAGGCGATCCAGTCCGCCGCGGTGATCAGCCCGCATAGCAATAGCTGGTCTGCGATCCCGAGCCCGCCCGCGGCCAGGACCTGCTCCAACACGGGGGTGGCACCCGTCCGTTCGAGGATGTCGTCCAGCATGCTCGTCCACAGGCACGCCCACTGCGACCCGTGGCGATCCAGCCACGCGGACAACTCGCGGGCCCTCCCCGCTCGCGGATTGTCGGTCCGACCCAGATCGCTCAGCCGCCCGTGGTGGCAACCCGCCGTGGAACTGCAGGAAATGATGCCCGCGAGATCCACTTCGGGGAAACGGCGGTGAAGTTCACGCCGCAGGATCAGATCGGAAACCTCGGCGTGCCGGGGGCGTGGCTCTGGGACCCACCCCATGTTCGGGGGACAGCTGGGTAGAGCTCGGACCTGCTCCCAGAGCCAGCCGTGTTCAGGGGACCCCTCGATCTGCGATGCGAAGGCGACGTCTGCTTTGCCCAGGTCATGCACACCGGCGAGGAACCCGACCAAGCGGGCGGCGTCGTCGACTGATCCATGACATGCCGCGGCGAGGCGCTGCTGGACAGCCCGCGGCACCCACTCGAGCACGAGGCGCTCGCCCACGTCCGCCGCGTCCCTCAGATGCTGCGGCAACGCCAGCCATAGGCGTGCGCCCTGGTTCTTTCCACCGGCTCCGCGGCCGAAATCGGAGTACGTCTTGGCCCACAACCGCCATGCCTCGCTGGTGAGCACCATGGCGCCTCCCTACTTTTGAATGTGACCCGCCTCATACGCATTGGATGCAAACACATATTTGCACATGTAATGGTCTGACCTCGTATTGACCCGATGCGATTCTTGCGAGTCGACGATCGTCAGACGGTAGGGCTCCCTCCCCTACCCTGGCCCCATGACCTCCTCCATCCGTCACCGCTTCACCGGCCACATCGCCGGGGTCGGCACGTCCTCCGGCACGCGGCTCGTGCTGGGGTGCTGGTCCCACACGCCGCAGGGCCCGTTCGCGGACGTCATGGTCGCCCACCCGGACGGACGCCGCGAACTGCTGGCACCCAACGACTGGGTCGCGCATTTCGTGTCCGACACCTACACCTTCGACACCGTCACCCGCGTCCCCGTGAACGTGCAGCGCACGGGCTTCTCCCGCGCCTCCCGGTGGACGGTCACCGCGGGGCCGCTTACATGGCACTTCAGCGTGGGGCCGCGAGCGCCCCTGGGGTACCTGCTGCAGACGGTCCCCCGACCGATCAGCACCTCGCTGACCTTCGCCCGGCTCACCGATCAGGTGGCCCACCGCGTGATGCCCGGCGTGCGCACCCTGGGTACGGCCGGCAACGACCGCACCGAGTGGTACGCCGCCTACGACCTCCACACCATCACCCACTCCCGCGCCACCTGGGACGACCAGGGCCTGGGCCGCCTCACGGACATGACCCCGGCCCCGGACTTCGGTTTCAGCTCCACCCCGCGCCGGCCCAGCCTCACCGCCCTGACCAGCACCGTCCGGGTGCCCGACGCCGCTGCGGTCACCTCCCCTGCGCGGACCCCGGAACTCGGGTGAGCGCCGTCGCCGAACCGGCAGAACTGCGTGGACTGAGACCGGAGGACGCGCCGGCGCTACAAGCGCTGCTCGAGGCGACCCCCGATTACACCCGCCGGATCAGTGGACACGCGCCCCTCCCCGGCGACGCCGCCGAGATCCTTTCCGCGCTCCCGCCCGGCCTCGCACGCGAACAGAAGTACGACGTCGGGCTGTTCCGCGGGCCTGCTCTGGCAGCCATGGCCGACGTCATCCGCAATTTCCCCGAGGAGCATCACGCTCACATCGGTCTGCTTCTCGTGCGGCAGGACCACCAGGGAGAGGGCCTGGGGCGGGCGATACATGATGCCGTCACGAACCTCGTGAGCGGCTGGCCCGAGGTGACCACCCTGCGCCTGGGGATCGTGGAGACCAACGCGGCGAGCGCCGTCGGCTTCTGGAAGGCTCTGGGGTACGAGCCCACGGGCGAGACCGCGCCGTACGAGAACGACGAGGTGCGCAGCCGTGTGACCTTGTGGGAACGACCGGTACACCCGACCCCGCCATCCCATGAGAGGGCCGCCACATGACCCGGAACTGGTTCGAGCAGGGCGGAGGGAACTACGCCGCGCACCGCCCCGATTACCCCGCGGAGCTGGGCGCGGAACTGGCACGGATCGCCCCGCGGCGGGGCACCGCGGTGGACGTGGGCTGTGGGACAGGCCAGCTCACGGGCTTGCTGGCCGAACACTTCACGCATGTGATCGGCGTGGACCCCGGTGAGGATCAGCTCGCTCATGCCGCCCCCGTACGCGGCGTCGACTACGCGCGCGGGACGGCGGAGGACCTGCCCGTGGCCGACGGCCGCGCCGATCTCGTGACCGCGGCCCAGGCCGCACACTGGTTCGACCTGCCGGCTTTCTACACGCAGGCACGCCGCATCGCGGCCCCCGGCGCCGTCCTCGCACTCATCAGCTACGGCGTGGTGGAGGTGGAGCCGGGCCTGCGGGAACGTTTCGAGCGGTTCTACTGGCGCGAGATCGGCCCGTTCTGGCCGCCCGAGCGCCGCCTCGTGGAGACCGGGTACCGGGACATCGACTTCCCCTTCCCGCAGGTCCCGGTGGCCGCGCTGTCCATCCGGCGATCTTGGCCGCTCGATGCCTTCCTGGGCTACCTGGGCACGTGGTCCGCGGTGCGCAACGCCGCGGAGTCCGGACACGACGACGTTCTGCGCCATTACGCCGCCGACCTCACCGAGGCGTGGGGCGAACCGTCCCGGTCGCGCGACGTCGTCTGGCCCATCACTGTGCGGGCGGGCAGGCTGGACGGGGAGTCCCGATAGGTGCCGCCCGTGCGCTTGGACCGGGTCTCCCGCAGCACCACGTTGTGCCGGCGCACCTGCTCCTCACCCGTCGCGCGACCCGCGCCTCGAGTCCCGCCTTCACCGAGGGCCACTCGTGCTCGAGCACCGAGTACACCACGGTGTCCCGCAGCGCGCCGTTGCGCTCCAACCGGTCCGCGCGCAGCACACCGTCCAGCCGAGCACCGAGGCGCTCGATCGCTGCCCGGGACTGCTGATTGGCCCAGCTCGTCTCATAACGCACGCACCGGCACCCGAGCTCCTCGAACGCGTGGGTCATGAGCAGCAGCTTGGACTCCGCATTCGTCCCCGTCCGGTGGGTGGACGCCCGGTTCCACGTGTGGCCCACGCTCACGCGCGGCACACCCCACTGCGGGTCGTAGAACGTGGTCATCCCGAGCACGACGTCGTCAGCCTGCCGCACGGTCACGAAGGGCAGCATGAATCCCTCGTCCTGCCACGTGAGCCACTTTTCCACGGCCGCGGCCATGCCGTCCGGGTCCGCCACGCTCGTGTACCAGCGCTCCCACATGCGCCCGTCCTCGGTGGCCTCGATCAGCCCGTCCAGGTGCTCGCGGCTGAGGGGTTCCAGGCGGACCAGCTGCCCGCGCAATGTCACCGGTGTCCACGTCATGGGATCACTGTCTCACGACGACGCCGCGCGGCCCGCGCGCGCAGCCCCTGACGGGTTCACAAACCCGCAGGACGGCGACTGCCTCCCTACAGGTGTATGCCCACCCCCAAGGGTGCTGACAGTATGGGAGAACCACGTCGCACTCCATGACCGCGGCGTGCGTCAGCTTCGTAGGAGGATCGTCATGTCCGCACGCGATAACAACGCCCCCCAGGTCCCGGGAGTTCCCGGGACCGGTGAGCCGACCATCGAGGAGCCCACCGCTCCCCGTCAGCCGCTTCCGCCCAAGCCCGATCAGGGTGCCCCCGAGCGGGTCACGCCCACGGGTGCGCCCACCGATGCCCCGATGTCCGCGATGGCCCAGCAGGGTGAGTACCTCACCACCGCGCACGGCGCGCGCCTAACGAACTCCGACCAGTCCCTCAAGGCCGGGGCCCGCGGTCCCGTGCTGCTGCAGGACCACCACTTCCGGGAGAAGATCTCCCATTTCGACCACGAGCGCATCCCGGAGCGCGTGGTGCACGCCCGCGGCGCGGGTGCCCACGGCACGTTCCGCGGCTACGGCTCGGCCACCAAGCTCAGCCGTGCGGGCCTATTTGCCAAGGACAAGGAAACCTCGGTGTTCGTGCGGTTCTCCACCGTGCTGGGCTCCCGCGGTTCGGGCGATCTGGCCCGTGACACCCGCGGTTTCGCCGTCAAGTTCTACACGGACGAGGGCACCTGGGACCTCGTGGGCAACAACATGCCGGTGTTCTTCATCCAGGACGCCATCAAGTTCCCGGACGTCATCCACGCCGGTAAGCCCCACCCGGATCGTGAGATCCCCCAGGCCCAGTCCGCCCACGACACGTTCTGGGACTTCGTGTCCCTGCACACCGAGGCCCAGCACCACACCATCTGGAACATGTCCGACCGCGGCATCCCGCGCTCGTTCCGCATGATGGAGGGCTTCGGCGTCCACACGTTCCGTCTGGTGGCCGAGGACGGCTCCACCGTGCTGGTCAAGTTCCACTGGAAGCCGCGCCTGGGCGTGCACTCCGTGGCGTGGGAAGAGGCCCAGCTGATCAACGGTGCGGACCCGGACTTCCACCGCCGGGACCTCGCGGACGCCATCGAGGCCGGCGCGTACCCGCAATGGGAACTGGGCGTCCAGGTGTTCGAGGACACCGAGGACCAAATGTTCCAGGGCATCGACTTGCTGGACCCCACCAAGATCGTCCCGGAGGAACTCGTCCCCGTGGAGCCCGTGGGTCTGATGACCCTGGACCGCAACCCCTCCAACTACTTCGCGGAGACGGAGCAGGTGGCGTTCAACCCCAACAACCTGGTCCCGGGCATCGACGTGACCAACGACCCCTTGCTGCAGGGGCGTCTGTTCTCCTACCTGGACACCCAGATCACCCGCCTGGGCGGGCCCAACTGGAACCAGCTGCCCATCAACCGCCCGCACGCGGCGGTCAACGACATGCTGCGTGACGGTTTCCACCAGAGTGCGGTGCACTCGGGTGTGGCCCCCTACCGGCCCAACTCGCTGGACGGCGGCAACCCGGCGGAGACTCCCGAGGACGAGCACGCGTTCATCGACTACCCGGCCCCGGTCCCCGCGTCCGTCAAGGAGCGCGTGCGGCCCCAGTCCTTTGAGGACCACTTCAGCCAGCCACGCCTGTTCTGGCTCTCGCTGAGCGAGGTGGAGCGCGAGCACACCGCGCAGGCCTACGCGTTCGAGCTCGGCAAGTGCTGGGACGAGAACATCCGCACCCGTCAGCTGCGCCACCTGTTCGCGATCGACCCCGCGCTGGGCAAGACCGTGGCCCAGGCGCTGGGGCTGCCCGAGCAGGAGCCCACCGAGGCTCCCGCCCAGGATGTCCAGGCCTCCCCGGCCCTCACCCAGGTGGGCGAGACGTGGCCCGTCGAAGGCCGCCAGGTGGGCATTCTCGTGGGTCCGGACACGGACGCCGACCAGCTCGCCACGCTCGTCTCCGAGATCGACGGCGCGGACATGGTCCCCCTCGTCATCGCACCCCAGGGCGGTGAGGTGGCCCCGGGCATCGTGGCGCACCGCACCCTGCTCACGGCACGGTCCATCGAGTTCGACGCCGTGGTGGTCGCCACCGCCGGCGCTCCTGTGAACCCCGTGGCCGGCGGCCTGGACGCGAAGGCCGGTGCACCCAGCCCGGGTGACATCGACCCCCGCGTGAGCCTGCTGCTCAACGAGATGTGGCGCCACGCCAAGGCGATCGCCGCGTTCGGCCCCGGCACGGACGTGCTGGACGCCCTGCAGATCGCCCAGACGCCCGGCGTCGTGAGCGCGGACTCCGCCAAGGACGTGCTGAGCACCGTGGTGGAACTGCTCGGCAGCCACCGGGTCTGGGAACGTTTCCCGACCACGGGTATGTTGGCCTAATGAATAGGAAGTAGTCGTACTATTTCCGCCGATTGCCCGCGGACCGCTTCACCGCGGTCCGCGGGCAATCCCCGTCTTCAGAGACACCCCACCCGCGCCGAGCACCCACCTTTCCGAGCGGAGAACACCATCATGACGACCGTCCCTACCCGAACCGTGGCCCCGACCGCTCGCGGACCCGTGAGCACGGCCCTCCTGGAGATCCTGACCGGCCCGGAGGAGACCCCGGCGAGCGGGTACGCGGCGCTGTCCGAAGCGACGGCCACCGCGGTTAACGCGTCGCAGGACGTCCTCGCGGACGAGGACCTGCAGCTGTCCCTGTTCCTGCTCTACCTGTTGCACTACGGGCCCGCGGAATTCGTGACCGCGGACCGCGAGTGGGATCCCGAGCTGCTGCGCGTGCGCACAGTGCTCGAGGCCGGTTTCGAGGCCGAGCTGCGCCGTCGCGTGCCCCTCCCCGATCCCCTGCCCGGCGACTCCGCGCAACTCGTGGACACGATGTTCGCGATGACCGGCGGGGACGCCAAGCCCACCCTGGCCACGTGGCTCGCCCGGCACCCGAGCGAGGAGATCCTGAGCGAGTTCCTGGTCCACCGCTCCATCTACACGCTGCGCGAGGCGGACCCCCACTCGTGGGGCATCGCCCGGTTGCGGGGCCGCGCGAAGGCGGCGCTCGTGGAGATCCAGTCGGACGAGTACGGCGGGGGCCGTCCCGAGCGCGTGCACGCCACGATCTTCGCGCAGACCATGCGAGGTTTCGGCCTGGACGACACCCTGGACCACTACCTGGACCTCGTGCCCGCCCCCACGCTCGCGTCCATGAACCTCATGAGCCTGTTCGGACTGCACCGCCGGTTGCGCGGGGCCATCGCGGGTCACCTCGCGGCGTTCGAGATGACGTCCTCGATCCCCAACAAGTACTACGGCCGAGCGTTCCGCAAGCTCGGTTACGACGCGGACGTCACCTGGTACTACGACGAGCACGTGGAGGCCGACGCCGTTCACGAACAGATCGCCGCGCGTGACCTCGCCGGGGCGCTCGCCCAGGACGAGCCCGAGCTGCTCGAGGACGTCCTGTTCGGCGCGGCCGCGTGCCTGTACGTGGACGGGCTCATGGGTGATCACATGCTCGAGTGCTGGTCGGACGGGCGGACCTCCCTGCGCGGGAGCATGCCGGGACTGCAGACCGTGGGTTCCGAGGCCCCGGTCGCCGAGCGGGTGGCCCTGTGAGCGAGCAGGATCCACGCACCACGGACGACGGGAGCCCCGTCCTCTCGGTGGCGCACGACGCCGAGGATCCCGTGGTGATCACCCCGTGCCCGGACGGGCCGCTCTTGGTGCGCGGTGACGTGCTGATCGCCCCGGAACCGGGGGCCGAGCCGCAGAAGCCGCCGCGGCGCGTCGTCGCCCTGTGCCGGTGCAACATGTCGTCGATCGCGTAGTGGTTCAGGTCAGTTCTCGGTGGCGGGCTCGTCGCCCTTGTTGTCCGTCATGGCGCCCACGCCCTCGTCGGCGGGTTCGGCGTCCGTCTGGGTCTCCTGACCTAGGGCCGCACTCTCTTCCTGGGGGCTCATCTTGATGGATTCCTCGCCCGCGTTGGCGGGATTTTTCTCTGCCACGTGCTGTCCTTTCGTTGGACGTCTCGGTCGGCGGAATCGCTGACCCTCCCATCCTCGTCAGCGTACTGACGATTGACAAGGGAAGACGTCCCCCGGCCGATGTCAAGCGGATGTCATCGCACTACACGTTGTGACGCACGGCGCAACATTCCTTGGGTGAGCGCCCGCCCGGTTCCTAGGCTGAGTGACCTCACCCCTTCCACTGCACAGGAGTCGCACCGTGCGTACATTGATCTTGCTCGCCCTGGTGGGTTTCGGGGCGCAACTCGTGGACGGTTCGCTCGGTATGGCCTACGGCGTGACCTCATCCACCCTGCTGTTGGCCGTGGGCCTGACCCCCGCCTCGGTGTCCGCGACAGTGCACCTCGCGGAGGTGGGCACCACCCTGGCCTCCGGGCTCTCGCACTGGCGCTTCGGCAACATCGATTGGCGCGTCGTAGGCTTCATGGCGGTTCCCGGCGGGATCGCCGCGTTCGCGGGCGCCCATCTGCTGACCCTCTCCGGGGAGGCCGCCGCACCGGTGATGTCCGTGATCCTGTTGCTGCTGGGCTGCTACGTGGTGTGGCGGTTCTTGCGGCTCGGCGGGCGGCGCCCGAACTTCACGGGCAAGGTGCGCGGATTCTTCCTGATCCCCCTGGCCACGGTCGCGGGCTTCATGGACGCGATCGGCGGCGGTGGGTGGGGCCCCGTGGGCACCCCCACCCTGCTGGCCTCCGGCAAGATCGCCCCGCGCAAGGTCATCGGATCCATCGACACGTCCGAGTTCGTGGTCAGTCTGGGTGCCTCCATCGGGTTCCTGATGGCACTCGGCAGCCAGGGCATCGACTTCGGCATGGTCCTGGCTCTACTGATCGGCGGTGTGGTGGCCGCGCCGATCGCCGCGTGGCTCGTGCGTTGGCTCGCCCCGCGCATCCTCGCCGTCGGCGCCGGCGGACTCATCATCTTCACGAACACGCGTACCCTGTTGCGCCTGGACGCCGTGCAGGCGCGCCTCCCCGGCGACGCCGCGTACTACGCGATCCTCGGCGCGCTCGCCCTGCTGTGGATCGTCGCGGTCGTCTGGGTCGTGCGCCGCGAACTCGCCGACCGCCGCTCCGCGACCCTGCGCACCGAGGTGCGCGTCCCCGAGAGCGTCTGAGGGCGACGTCGCGCCGAGGGGACGTGACATCCCCCTCGGCGCCGTGGGGCTCGTGGCCCCCGCCCGTGCGTCACGGCACGGCCCCGTCAGGGCCTCAGTGGGCCGCAGAATGCCGGGGACGTGCGGTGCGCTCTCATCGGGCGCGGTGCGACGCGCTCGTCAATCCTCCACGACGGTCACGGTGACCTCGATGTTGCCGCGCGTGGCGTTGGAATAGGGGCAGACCTGGTGCGCGGCGTCCGCGAGTTCCTGGGCCGCGTCGTGCTCGAGTTCGGGGATGATCACTTCCAACTGCACGGCCAGGGTGAACCCGCCTGCGCCGTTGTCGCCGATCTGCACGCGGGCACCCACGGCAGAATCCCCGAGCGAGACCTTCTGCTGGCGGGCGACCATCTGCAGGGCGGAGTGGAAGCAGGCCGCGTACCCGGCGGCGAAAAGCTGCTCGGGATTGGCACCGTTCCCGGATCCCCCCATCTCCTTCGGCACGGCCAGGTCGAACTGCAGCGACCCGTCCTTGGTGGCGACGCTGCCGTTGCGGCCCGCGCCCTGGGCAAGCGCTTCCGCGGTGTACATAGCCTTCATGATGATTCCTCGTCCTTTCCGTGGCCGGTGAGCCCCGGCCCTGAACGCCGGGTGGTACGACCGCAATCGATGGTAGGTCGCGGTATTTAGATTGTCCACAATCTAGACGTTCACTTTTCATGCGGGACGGGCCGGTGAGGGCCACCCGGAATCCCCCGTTACCTTTTTCGTGGCGCCTGAGTTCGGGAGGATGAGGGCGTAGGTAGCCAGCCGGTCCCGGCATGATTGTTGCCCCCCCAGTCGACCATGATCCGGGGGGTGTAGTCACCGGGACCGGTCCTGGTTCACACGGACCGCTGAAGCGCCCTGGGTTTGGTTCCGAGATTCCTGAAGAAGGCCTCGGCTTTTTTCGCAGCGGAGCTCGACCGCCCCACGACGAGATGATCCGATTCATGGACATGAACACTCCGCCAAGGGTGAGGATCACCGCCCGGACCTGGTGAAACGTGACTTCACTGCCGCCCCGCACCAGCTGTGGGTCTCAGACATCACCTACGTGCGCCTCATGTCGGGATTCTGCTACGTCGCATTCATTACTGATGTCTGTACCCGTAAGATCATCGGCTGGGCCGTGGCTTCAACACTGCACACTGACCGGCTGCCACTGCTGGCTCTAGAACACGCGCTCTTGACGAGCGGAGCCCGTCGGACGTCTTCTGGGCTGACGCATCATTCGGACCGAGGGGTTCAATACGTATCTTTGGCCTACACGGATGCCTTGGTCGCCGCGGGTGTGACCGCTTCGGTCGGCACAGTCGGGGATTCCTATGACAATGCTCTGGCGGAGTCAATCAATAGTCTGTACAAGACGGAGATCATCTAATCCAGGGGCGTGTGGGACTCGGCAACGGCGGTGGAGATCACAATACTGGAGTGGGTCCACTGGTGGAACACCGCTCGACTTCACGAGTCCCTGGCCTACCGGACCCCGGCCCAGGTCGAAGCTGCTTGCACCGAGATCGAGGCGACCGCACCCGTGGTGCCCTAACCTCGGAACGTAACCCAAGGCGCTTCAGTTCTCGCAGGGGAAGATCTCCCACCACAAGATCCCGCGCCATGTGCACGTGGTGGAGGAGTTGCCCATGACCGTCACGGGCAAGGTCCGCAAGGTGGAGATGCGTGAGGAGGCGCTCAAGCTGCTGGATCTGGAGCGCAGAACCCACAGGCCATGCCACGTATATGTGAATGAGTGTCACGGTATAACTAAATACTTACGAACACGGCGCGAAGGGAGACGCCAATGACCACCATGACTGAGCGGATCACGATCTCGGCCCAGACCGTGCGCGCGGCGCAGGCCCCCGCGCGTCAGGGTTCAACCTTGGTTCTGCGCGATGCAAACGGCGGGGAGGTGGAACTCCCGGACGAGGTCCAGAGGACACTCCTCCATGCACTCACGGCCATTGCCGAGCACGGTTCGGTCAGCATTGCTCAAATGACCGACGAGCTGACAAGTACGGTGGCCGCGGACATCCTGGGGGTCTCACGCCCCACCCTTCTCCGTTGGACCCGCGAGGAGCTGATTGAATCCTTCAAGGTCGGATCACATACGCGGTTCCGTCGTTCCGATGTCCTCCGATTGCGGGAACAGCGGGAAACGGAACGTCGCGAAGCCTTCGAGAAACTGCGGGCACTCGACGCGGAAGACGATGTCGAGCTTTTCGAGGACTGAGATCATGCGTTCGTGAGCGACACGTGGGGCACCCCTGTTTTCAACCGGGGTGCCCCACGTGATGTCACGAGATTTGGACCATGACGCAAAGAGTTTTCGTCGATGCCAACGTCCTCTTCAGCTAGACCCTGATGGATTGGCTCTTCTTGTTGCGCCTTAAAACCCCGCAATGTTCCAGGTCCACAGCACGGAGGACGTCTTCGCGGAGGTCATCGCGAACACGCGCAAGAAATGCCCTACAGCTCCGGGACATAGAACCGCCCAGCGGGCGCAGCTGATACGCAAGAACATGGATGAGGTCCTGTAGGGCTTCCCGTCTGATCTCGACTTCACCAGTACGGATGGCCACGATTACCACGTCTCCGCAGGGGCCGTTTTCGGAGGCGCAGACATCATCCTCACGCCCGACACCTACATGCGGCCCGGGGAGCCGGTGACCTACGAGGGCACGCAGGCGCTGCGCCGCTTCTTCGGGATCGAACGCGACTGACCTCCAGCACACTAGAGGCCCACGCACCATGCGCTGACGACGGCGAGGTAGCAGTCCTCGCGACATCGATCCGTCACACGACGGGCCGCTGCGGTGCCGCCTCTCAGTACTCCGTCTGCAACCACTCGTCGAAGCGCTGCGAGGTGACGAACGCGTCCTGTGGGATCAGGCCACCGTGGGCGATCGCCCGGCCGAGCAGCGGCGCTTCCTCCAGCACACTGGGCGTGCGGCCCGCGAGGTCACCGCCGGCCGCGAGGATGCGGCGCGCGAAGTTCGCCATGGTGTCCACCTCCGGGCCGCGCACCGCGAGGATCTCGTGACGTGCCTCGCGATGGGCGGTGGCGACCTCGGCGACGAACCGTGCGACCTCCTCGCGCCGCGCGGGCGCCATGAGAAGGGTGGGCACCAGGGCCACCGGGCCGCGGGCGACCAGGCCGGTGGTTGCGGGAATGAAATCGAACCACTGGGTCGAGCGCACCGTGGTGGAGGGGATCCCCGCCTGCTGGTACACGCTTTCCTGCGCGGCCTTGCCCTTGTAGTAGCCGAAACCGCCGTTGACCCGCGGATCCACGGCACCCGCGATGGACAGGCACACGACTCGGCCCACGCCCTGCTCGCGCGCCGCCTTAACGGTCTGGGACGCGGCCCGCGTGAAGAACGGGACGGACTTGCGGGCACCGAACGTATTGATGTGCAAAGCGTCCACGACCACGTCCACACTCGCCAAGGCTTGCAACAACCCCCGACCGGCCACGACGTCCACCCCCGTGCGGCGGCTCGCCCGCACCACGATGTGGCCGTCGGCCTCGAGGAGGTCGGCGACGTCGGACCCAAAACTCCCGCTGGCACCCAGCACGGCGATCTTCATGGGGCCAGCGTAGGCGTAGAGCGTGCGAGGTTCACAGGGTCTTGAACAGCTCCAGGGCGTGGGCGCGGGAAGCCTTGAGGTCCACGATGGATTCCACGCCCTCCTGCCGCCCGTTCCAGCGGTCCACGTACACGAAGTCCGGGTCGAACTTCTTCTGCTGGGTCTCGGGGTTGAAGATCCGGAAGTAGGGCGCGGCGTCGGTCCCGGAACCGGCCACCCACTGCCAGTTGTGAGGGTTCGAGGCGGGGTCCGCATCCACGAGGGTGTCCCAGAACCACTGCTCCCCCAGCCGCCAGTCGATCAGCAGGTTCTTGGCCAATAGAGACGCGGTCACCATGCGCACCCGGTTCTGCATGGTCCCGGTCTCCCATAGTTCGTGCATGCCCGCGTCCACCAGGGGGATCCCCGTGCGCCCACGCTGCCACGCGGCGAGCGCGTCGTCGTCCAGCGGAGGCCATGGGAAGCGCTCGAATTTGGGGTTGATGGGGCGGGTGGCCATGTCCGGGTGGATGTAGAGGTTGTACCAGGCGTACTCCCGCCATCCCAGTTCGGTGAGGAACTTCCACGGGTTCTCCGCGCCGGACAGCGCCCTGTACCACACGGTGTGCGGGCTGATCTCCCCCCAGCGCAGGTGCGGAGACAGGCCCGACGTCGCCGGTTTCGCCGGGACGTCCCGGTCCTGCGTATAGGTGGGCAGGCGCTCGTCGAGGAAGTCGTCGAGGCGATCGTGGGCCGCGCGCTCGCCCACGGTCCACGTGCGGGCCAGCCCTGCCGACCAGTCCGGCGCGGTAGGTAGGAGCCCCCAGTCCTCGAGGGCGTCGGAGGCAGGGGTGAGCTCGGCGGGCACCACGGACGACGGCGCCGGATACGGTTCACGCGGCGGCGGCCCGCTCGTGCACGCGCGCCAGAACGGGGTGAACACCCGGTAGGGGTCACCGGCCTGCGTGGTGATGGCCCACGGTTCGAACATCAGGTTCCCGGCGTAGGAGTGCGCCTCCACCCCGTTCTCCCCGGCCCAGTCCTTGAGCCCGGCGTCCACCGCGCGCTCGGGCCCGCCGTAGCGCCGGTTCCACAGCACACGGTCCGCACCGGTTTCGCGGACGACGTCGCGCACGACCTCCCCCGCCGCCCCTCGCCGCAGTGTCAGGGGCGTCCCCAGGGCGGCGAGATCCGCCGCCAGCGACGTGAGGGAGTGATGCAGCCACCACTTCGCTGCACCCCCGAGGGGCCGGATGCCCGGGGATTCCTCGTCCAGCACGTAGAGGCACACCACAGGCTCACCGTGGGACACCGCCTCGTGCAGGGCGGGGTGGTCGGTGACCCGCAGGTCGTCGCGGAACAGCACCACGGTGGTCATGCGAACTCCTCGATGGGACGTGCGTGGGACGTGCCGGATTCCAGGCCGGTCAAGGGACACCTGTCAGCCTGGCACACCCACCGGTGAGAAGGGACCGGGCACCGGCCTGTGTGGCATCGGCGCCGTGCGCAACACGTCCGACTCCCTCCCACCCCGCGGCGCCGTGTGGCTGGTCGTGGCACTGGCCGCGCCGGCCCTGGGGCTGCTGCGCACCACGATCGCCCTGAGCGTCGGGCCTACGGCAACAGCCCGCCGTAGCGCCGGTCCCACGGCACGCGGTCCGCACCGGTTTTGCGGACGACGTCACGCACGGCCTCCCCGGCCGTCCGGCACTGCGCGGGGCCCGGAGCCTGCTCCCCGTCAATCCACAGCCCCGGCACAAGCACACCCCACGCGCAGCACAGGCCGGTCGGACCGTGGATCCAGCCCGGCTCCGTAGCGTCGGGGTTTCGACGCGCCACTGAGCGCCTTCCGAAGGAAGCATGTAATGAACCCGATCCGTCGACGCCGCGGCATCCGCACCTACCCGGCCACCTCCGAGACCTGCGCCATGCAGTCGCAGAGCACCGACCGCGACCACGCGGGCCGCCACCACCCCGGGCACCGCGACACCGGCGGCCCTGACACCGGCCACCCCCGCGATGAGGGTCACGACGCCTCCGGTGCCCTCTCCGCACCCGCAGCCGGCACGTTCGAGGGACGGGTCCTGGACCGTCCCCACGAGGACGTGGAGGACCAGGGCCTCGCTTTCGACCTCGGAACGCTGATCGACCGCCGCCGCGCGCTCGGCATCTTCGGGGCTGGCGCGAGCGTCTTCGCACTGGCGGCGTGCACGGGCACCACGACGTCGAGCTCGTCCAGTTCCGCCTCCGCCACGGCATCGGCGTCCGAGACCGCGAGCGCCACGCCATCGCCCTCCAAGACCTACGACGAGGAGATGCCGCAGGAGACCGCTGGGCCCTACCCCGGTGACGGCTCCAACGGTGCGGACGCGCTGGACGTCTCCGGGGTGGAGCGCAGCAACATCACCGCGAGCATCGACGGCGGCGCCGCGGTGGACGGCGTAGCCATGACCCTGACGATGAACATCGTGGACATGGTCAAGGACAACGGTCCCATGACGGGCGCGGCCGTGTACGTGTGGCACTGCGACCCGGACGGCAACTACTCCATGTACTCGGAGGGCGTGGAGGACGAGACGTACCTGCGCGGCGTCCAGGTGGTGGGCGACGACGGCAAGGTCACCTTCACGTCGATCGTCCCAGGCTGCTACGCGGGCCGCTGGCCGCACATCCACTTCGAGGTCTTCCCGGACATCGGCTCGATCACGGACGCCACCAACGCGGTGCTGACCTCGCAGATCGCGCTGTCGGAGGAGATGGCCAACACGGTCTACAAGGACTCCCGCTACCCGGACTCCGCCACGAACATGTCCCAGGTCACCCTGGAGACGGACAACGTCTTCTCGGACGGGGTGGACATGCAGATGCCGAAGGTCTCGGGCAGCGTGGCCAAGGGGTACACGGTGACGATCGACGTCCCCATCGACACGAGCACCGCGCCGCAGAACGCCGCGGCTCCCGGTGGCGGAGCCGGTCCGGGGGCCGCGGGCGGGGGTGGAGCTCCGGGTCAGTGAGACCGCGGACCGCACTCCGTGGCGGGACGGGTCAGGGGACCAGGCCGTAGACGATCCCGCTGACCGCGACCAGCCCGGCCACCGTGACGAACACGTTGGAGGCCTTACCACGGTACGGCGCGAAAGCGGGGATCCGATGGATGGCGTGCATCGGCATGAGGTACAGGATCACGGCGATCACGGGCCCGGCCAGGGACTCGATCAGCGACAGGATGCTCGGGGTGGCCACGGCCGCGATCCAACCCGTGAGGAAGATGAACGCCGCCGCGGAGGCCCGCTCGCACGGGAGCCGTACTCGTGCTTCATGGCCACGGAGAACTGGGAGATGGCCGGCGAGTGGTTGAACGCGAAGACGAGCACCGGGATGACCAGCCACACGGACATCAGGAACTCCCCGGGCGTGGGCACACCCCGGAACGCACTGAAGTTCCACGCGGGAATCAGGTACAGGGTCACGCCCAGCAAGATCAGGATCAGCGGGTACACCAGCCACTGGGTGATGATCAGCATGATCCGCTGACCGGTGAGCATGACCGCCATCATCGGTACCACCAGCAGACCGGAGCAGCCAGCGCGGCGGTGGCTGTGGTCACCGAGGATCCTCCGGCCGGTGTGGACGTACGGTCGTGGTCATGCTCCGGCACCGGGGTCTCCGTGCTGTTGGGGGAAGGGCAGAGCGGAAGGATGCGGACACCCTGTGAGCCGGGCCATAGCTATACGCGACGTGCCCTCGTTGTTCCACAACCCCGCCGTGGTGGGCGCCTCCCGTACCATGGTGGGCATGGATCCCGAGTTCCGCCTGGACACGCAGCTGTGCTTCGCGCTGTACGCTGCCTCGCGCAAGGTGACCAGCACGTACCGTGAACCTCTCAAGGCCATCGGGCTGACCTACCCGCAGTACCTGGTGATGCTTGTGCTATGGGAGCAGGACCACCGCTCGGTCCGCCAGCTGGGCGAGACCCTCGCCCTGGACAGCGGCACCCTCTCCCCGCTGCTGCGCCGCATGGAGGCGGCGGACTTCGTGACCCGCCGCCGCAGCGAGCAGGACGAACGCTCGGTGGTCATCTCTCTCACGGACGCCGGGCGTGCTCTGCAGGAACCGGCCGCGGGGATGCAGCGCGAGCTGCTGGACGAGCTGGACATGTCCCCCAGGGACAGGAAGACCCTGCACATGCTGGCCCAGAAGCTGTGCCACGTACTGTGACGGCTTCCGGGCGCACCCGTGCAGGGTCGCTCAGCCCGCGCTGAGGATCACAGCACGCCGTACTCCTCGAGAAGCTCTCCCACCTCGCCGTTCTCCAGACGACGACGCAGTCGCTTGCGCAGCGGTTCCGGCCCGAGGACCCGGACCTTCTCGCCGTCCCGCAGCCGGGTGAGGCCCTCGAGCAGCACCCGCACGTCGTAGGTGCTGCCCCACGTCTCGGGAACTCCGCGCTCCACACCCATGAGCTGGTACACGGCCTCCATGCCGGTGCGCACCGAGTACTCGGTGGTGAAGATGCAGTCGCGGCCGGTCTCGGCGAACTGGCCGATGAACGCGAAGTTGCGGGCGCCCTCGGGCACCACCCGGGGGCGGTCCCCCGCGTGGCGGGGCATGAAGAAGCTGGTCACGTACGGCATCATCACGGGAACCGTCTTGGCGCCCGTGGCCGCGAGCTCCGGGATCTCCTCCACGGGAACCCCCATGTGGTAGAGCCACTCCTGGGTGATCTCCTCGCCCGTGCACTCGGCCATGGTCTTCTTCACGAAGTCACCGGGAGTGTCCACGAACAGCGAGTAGACCCACACCACGACCTGGCCCTTCGGCTGCTTCTTGAAGTGCGGCTGGCGGTTCACGGTCCAGCTGAGCAGCCATGAGGAGTCCTCCGCCGTGACGATCCCGCCCGTGACCACCCGGCCGCTGAACGGGTCCCGCTGCGCGATCTTGCGGATGTACTCGGGGATCCGCTCGTCCAAGGTGGTGACGGTGGCGGACTCCCACTTGGTCTCGTCGATCGATGAGCAGAACACCTCGGGGCGCCCGAACGACGGGTCCTTGGCGGCGATCCGCTTCCACAGGTCCCAGGCCGAGGCGGGGCCGCGGTCTAGCGTGGCGGCCGTGGCATGGTCGCCGTCGTTCGAGTTGTCCACGAGGGATCCGATGGTGGTGAACACGAGGTCGTGCTCACCCAGTTCCTGGGTCTCGGTGGAGCCCTCGCGCACCCAGTGGATCGCGGTGGCACGGATCTCGCCGTTGCGGTGGGCGAAGTCGATGTCGCGGACATCGGTGTCGTACTGGAAGGTGACACCGCGCTCGGTGAGGTAGGAGATCAGGGGCAACACGAAGGACTCGTACTGGTTGTACTTGGTGAACTTCAGCGCAGAGAAGTCCGGCAGCCCGCCGATGTGGTGCACGAAGCGGTGAAGGTAGAGCTTGAACTCCAGCGCGGAGTGCCACTCCTCGAACGCGAACATGGTGCGCCAGTACATCCAGAACGGGGAAGCCAAAAACTCCTTGCTCATGACTTCCTGGATCTGCTTGCCCTCCATCTCCTCACGCGTGGCCAGGAAGATGTGCAGGAGGTCCTTCTGGGCGCGCTGCGGGAGGTCGAACTTGCCCTCGTGGCCCGCGTCCTGGCCCTGCTTCACGGTGGCGCGGCGCAGGGAGTAGTTGGGGTCGTCCCGGTTGAGCCACGCGAACTCGTCCAGCACGGACGCGCCCTCGATCTCCAGGGACGGCACGGAGCGCATCATGTCCCACAGGCACTCCATGTGGTTCTCGAGCTCGCGGCCGCCGCGGATGACGAAGCCCTTCTCGGGGACGTCCAGCCCATCCAGGGCACCGCCGGGCAGCCGGCCCTTCTCCACCACAGTCACGTTCTCGCCGGGCACGCCGGCGTCCCGGACCAAGAACACTGCCGCCGCGAGTCCGGCGAGACCGGATCCCACGATCCACGCGCGGGTGTCCTGTGCGTGCTCCGCCGGGCGGGGCCGCATGAAGGCCTCGTAGTTGCCTGCTGTGAACTGCATGTCGTTCCTCCCTCCGCGGGGGCGTCACCTTGGCGCTCCCTGCGTTCATAATTGAGCATACTCAATTTTGAGTGCAATACAATTATTTGGTGGAGAAAATTCAGAACCCGACGCCCCGCCGCAGAGCACGCCCCCTGGAACACGTGGCCGCCCGCGTGAGCCCGCGCGGCCCCGGGCGCCGGGAGATCGCCAAGGCGCAGAAACGCGCCCGCATCCTGGCCGCCGCCCGCTCGCTCATGAGCGAGAAGGGCTACGCGCAGATGTCCATGAGCGAGGTCGCCTCCCGCGCGGACGTGGCCGCGGGCACCGTGTTCCAGTACGCCGCCACCAAGGCGGAGCTGCTGATGATGGTCACCGAGAACATCTGGGCGGCCCACATCAACGACACCCTGGACGCCACCCCCGACCCCGGCCACCGCTCCCCCGCTGCGGTGGTGGACGCCATCATGGACTCACTCGCCCCGGTCTTCGACATGGCCGTGCACTGGCCGGAGACCACCGTGTGGATCGCGCGGGAGATTCTCTTCGGCGAGGACCTCCCCCACCGCCGCGAGGTGCTGGTGCTGGTGGAGAAGCTCGAGATCCACATCGCGCGGATGCTCGCGGGCTGCCGCTCCGCCGCGCACGCCGGCACTACGCCTCTGGACGTGGGCGCACGGATGATCGTGACCAGCGGGCTCGCGGAGCTCAACCGCGCCCGCCAGGGCCGCGCCGAGCTGCGCCTGGTGCTCGAGCGAATGCGGGAGATCATCGCCCTCGTGGCCGCGGGCGTGGACAGTGCACTTCCTCCCGCGCACGATGCCGCTGCCCCCGCCTTCCCGGCGACCGCCCGGTAGTCCGTACCCGGGAAGGCGAGGTTGCGCGCGGACCCGGCGGTGCGGCGTCGCCGTACGGGCGTGGAAGGACCCCGGCTCGCAGATGGGCCGGGGCTCTGGGAGCGCAGGGATCAGCTGCGGGGCAGGGTGATCAGCGCGGTGTGGTCGTCCAGCGGCGGGCGGTGGCGGCCGCTGCCCCTGACGAACAGCGCGTAGCCCACGCCCAGGAGCACGAGCCACACGACGCCCACGATCAGCGCCACGCGGGTGTCCGGGAACCAGCCGAGCAGCACGATCATGAGCCACACCCACACGGTGGCGAAGGTAGCGATCGAGGCGCTGATGAGGAACACGTCCTCGGGGATCACAGCGTTGAGCACCGCGCCGATGCCCAGGGCGATGCTCATGACCACCACGGTGAGCCACGGGACGCCGTTGCGGGAGACCCTGGTGAAGGCCCAGGGCGCCTGGCCGTGCTCCGCGAGGCCGAAGAGCATGCGGCCCGCACCGGAGGAGTCGGCGTTGATGGCGGAGATGGCCACCACGATCATCTCGAAGACGAACGTCCACCCCGTCACGAATCCGGCGAAGGGCCCCAGGTAACGAACGGCGTACTGCCCGAAGGAACCCGGCACGGGGTGACGGACCGCCATCTCACCGAGTGCTCGCATGACCATGTACACGGCCGCGCCCGCCAGGAGGTAGGCGAGGATCACCGCGGGTCCGGCCTTCTGGATGGCCGTCGCGAAACCATAGAACAGCCCCGTGCCGATCGCCGATCCCAGGGCGATGAACTGGATGTGGCGCATGGTCAGCCCACGGGACAGGGCCGGGCCTCGCTCGCCCGCACCATCGGAACGCCCGACGGGTGGAACGGTGGTGGTCCTACGCATGATCTTCTCTCGAGTTCTCATCGTTGAGTGCGCCCCACCGTGCCGTCATGGCGTCGTGGACGAGTGTGGTGATCAGTCGAGCGGCGGTGCGCGCGGCGCGCCCGTCCGCATCGAGTGTCGGTAGCAGTTCGACCATGTCCATCAGCGCAAGTTTCTCGCTGCGGGCCACGCGCCGACAGATCTCCCGGATGACCTCGCGCCCCTCGCCCACTGCGCGCTCGTGCTCATGGGCGAAGGGCGCGCCACCGGGCCCGACGGCGTGTTCGTCCCCGAGCTGCACGAGACGTTGCGCCCCCCACCCGGGCCAGAAGTATGCCGCTGCGAACATGCTCACGGTGCTGGAAGGCTCCGGCATCGTGGCGTACGCCCTGAACGTCGCGCAGCAGGAGCTCGCCGCGGCCGTGGACATCCCCGTGGTGCTGGACAACGACACCGTGGGCTCCAACGGCAACTTCCACGGCGCCCCCGTGGCCTACGTGCTGGACTTCATGGCCATCCCCATCGCGGACCTGGCGTCCATGTCCGGGCGCCACACGGACCGCATACTGGACCCGGCCCGCTCCCACGGCCTGCCCCCGTTCCTCGCGGAGGACCCGGGCACGGACTCCGGGATGATGATCGCCCAGTACACCCAGGCCGGGCTTGTCTCGGACATGAAGCGCCTCGCGGTGCCGGCCTCGGTGGACTCGATCCCCAGTTCGGCCATGCAGGAGGACCACGTGTCCATGGGCTGGCACGCCGCCCGCAAGCTACGTCAGGCCGTGTTGAACCTGCGCCGCGTGCTCGCCATCGAGCTGCTCTCCTCCGCCCGCGCGATCGCTCTGCGCGCGCCCCTGGAACCGGGCGCGGCGGCGTCGGCGGTCATTGCGGACCTGGACGGCCGCGTGGACGCACCCGGTGAGGACCGTTTCATGGCGCCGGAGATCGAGGCCGCCGAGGAGTACGTGGCTTCGGGGCGCCTGGTGCGCACGGTCGAGTCCGCGGTGGGCCCGCTGAACTGACCGGAGCGCGCGGGGGCGGGGCACGACGTCGCCCGCGTGCCTCCCCGCGCACAGCCAGTACGTAGGGTGAGGGACGCCGCGTTTGCGGGGAGGTTCTGCCCCTGAATATCGCGTTGTCGGGGGCAGAACCTCTCCCTGTGCGTCGGGCCGCCCGCAGGGCAGCGCCCGGGCCTGTCCCCTCCTCAGACCAGGTTGTATTGTGGTTCACACGCGTGAAGGGAGCGTCCATGCCCGTCTACGAGTTCCGGTGCGAGGCCTGCGGGCCGTTCGACGCCCACCACGCCATGGCCCAAGTGCCGCGCTCCCAGGACTGTCCCGCGTGCGGCGCGGACGCACGGCGCGTATTCTCCGCCGTGGGCCTGTCCCGCGCGAACTCTGCCCGGGCACGCGTGATTGACGACGCTGCCCGCACGGCTGACGCGCCAGACGTCGTCCGATCCCTGCCCCGCCAGCCCGGCGCCCCCGGCGCGGCCCCGGCCGTGACCCGGGACCCCCGGCACGCGAAGCTGCCGCGGCCGTAGCTTCCCCACACTGCCGCGCGGGAACCGCCCGCGGGGCTCTCCAGAAAGGTCACGGACCATGCCAGAAGTGATTTTCCCGCTGGACTCGACCAAGCCCTTCACCGAGCAGAAGCTGACCGGCCACAACCGCTGGCACCCGGACATCCCGCCCGTGGCCACGCTCAAGCGCGGGGAGAGCTACCGCATTGACTGCCGCGAGTGGTTCGACGGCGCCATCAAGAACGACGACTCCGCGGACGACATCCGGGACGCACCCCTGAACCGGGTGCATGCACTGTCCGGGCCGTTCCGGATCGAGGGTGCGGAGCCCGGTGACCTGCTGATCGTGGACATCCTGGACGTGGGGCCCATTCCGCAGGAGGAGGGGCCGCTGACCGGGCAGGGCTGGGGCTACACCGGGATCTTCGCGCAGAAGAACGGTGGCAGCTTCCTGGTGGACCAGTTCCCGGACGCCTACAAGGCCGTGTGGGACTTCCGCGGCGGCGAGTGCACGTCCCGGCACATCCCCGGCGTGAAGTTCACGGGCATGGTCCACCCCGGTCTCATGGGCACCGCGCCGTCCTCCGAGCTGCTGAAAACGTGGAACAAGCGCGAGGGCGATCTGATCGCCACCGATCCGCAGCGCGTTCCCCCTCTCGCCCTGCCGCCGGAACCAGACTCGGCGATCCTCGGCTCGCTGAGCGGCGCGGACTACGACCGCGTGGCCGGCGAGGCCGCCCGCACCGCTCCCCCGCGCGAGAACGGCGGCAACCAGGACATCAAGAACTTCACCAAGGGCTCGCGCGTGTTCTACCCGGTGTACGTGTCCGGGGCGAACCTCTCCATGGGGGACCTGCACTTCTCCCAGGGGGACGGTGAGATCACGTTCTGCGGCGGCATCGAGATGGGCGGGTTCATCGACATCCACGTGGACGTGATCAAGGGCGGCATGGACACCTACGGCGTGAGCGAGAACGCCATCTTCATGCCCGGGCGCAACGGTCCGGTGTACTCGGAGTGGCTCGCGTTCTCCGGCACGTCCGTGACGCTCGATGGCGAGCAGCGCTACCTGGACTCCCACCTGTCCTACCAGCGCGCGGTCCTGCACGCGATCGACTACCTCGCCAAGTTCGGCTGGTCCAAGGAGCAGGCGTACCTGCTGCTGGGCGCCGCACCCATCGAAGGCCGCTTCTCCGGGGTGGTGGACATCCCCAACTCGTGCGCCACGGTGTATCTGCCCACGGAGATCTTCGACGTGGACATCCGCCCCTCTGCCAGCGGCCCCACGCAGGTGGATCCGGGCATGGGCGCGCCGCGGGCGATGAACCCGGGCTGATCCCCACACGGGCCCTCGCGGACGACGCCGCTGGGACGACTCTCACAGGTGAGTGCGCTTCCGCCACGGAACCGCGGTTTCCCGCCGGTGGAGGTGCACTCGCATGTTTCATGGGTGGTCCCCTCAATCCCGTGCGGCGGCCACCAGGTGCTCCTGGATCTCCGCCAGCACCTCGTCCGGGCGCTCTTCCACCATGAAGTGCCCGGTGGGAACCGCCCGACCGGTGATCCGCGGCAGCCACGGCCGCCACGCCTCCAGCGGATCCGTCTGGGCACCCACCACGCCGTCGCCGCCCCAGAGCAGCAGGGCGGGGAGGTTGCGGGAGGTGCCGCGGTCGGCGTCATCGTGCTCCCGGTCCACCCCGGCGGCCGCGGCGTAGTCCGCGCACCACGCGGCCACCACCGACGGGTTCTGGGCGGCGGCCTCGTAGGCGGCGAGCGCCTCGGGGTGGAACGTGTCCAGGGAACCGGGAGTGCCACCCAGTCCTTCCAGAGCCGCGTAGAGAAAGGTGAGGGGCTCGGCGCTGATGAGCCGCTGCGGCATGGGGGCCGGCTGGGCCAGGAACAGCCAGTGGTAGTACCGAGTGGCCAGCCAGTCGTCCATGAGCTCCCACACGGTGGGGGTGGGGAGGATGTCCAGCAGCGCCACGGAGCGCACGGCGTCCGGGAAGTCCAAGGTCATGCGGTGGGCGGTGCGGGCGCCGCGGTCGTGGGCTACCACGTGGAAGGACTCGTGGCCCAGGTGACGCATCACGGCCACCATGTCCGCAGCCATGGCCCGGAAGCTGAAGTCCTCACTGCACGCCGTGGAGTCACCGTAGCCGCGCAGGTCCGCAACGACCACGCGATGGCCCCGCGCGAGGGCCGGACCCAGGCGGTGCCACATGGCGTGGGTCTGCGGGAAGCCGTGCAGCAGCAGGAGCGGCTCGCCCCGCCCGCCGGTCCTCACGTGGATGGTGGCCCCGGGGACCGGGATGCGGTGGGTCTCGAAGTTCTCAAACATGGGGCCATTGTGCGCGCCCCGGGGACCGCCGGGCGCTTCAGGCCCCTGGGAGGCGCCCCCCAGCGTCTGCTCCCGCGACTCGTAAACTTGCCCCATGCGCGGACAGGTGACTGAAGTTCTCAAGGTGTACGGGATGCAGGAGCGGCAGCTGGTGATCCCCGTGTACCAGCGCAACTACGACTGGGGGCTGAAACAGTGCCAACAGCTGCTGGAAGACCTCGTCAACGTCATCCAGCAAGGCCGGCCCAAGCATTTCTTCGGGGCCGTGGTGGGCCAGCCGGAGGGTTCATGGCGGTGGGTGGTGATCGACGGTCAGCAACGACTCACCACGGTCAGTCTGCTCATGCTGGCCCTTGCGGACCTCCTGGACGAGGGCACCCTCGAGTCGCGCAATCCAGGACTCGCCCACAGGATTCGCACCAGCTTCCTGCTGCTCAACGAGCAGCAGGACACACCCCGGTTCAAGCTCAAGCCCGTCAAGCATGATGCGGACGCCTACGCCTTGCTGTTCAGGTCTGACTCGGATCACATCGACACGTCCTCGGTGACCGCCAACTACCGTTTCTTCAAGGATCAGATCCCCCGACTGCCCATCGATGGGGACGACCTGTGGGCCGCGGTAGAGCGCCTCGAGGTCATGCATCTGGACCTGGAGCAGCACGACGATGCACAGCGCATCTTCGAATCGCTCAACTCCACGGGGCTGGCTCTGAGCGAAGCGGGCAAGGTGCGGAACCTGGTTCTGATGGGCCTGGACGTCCACGAGCAGGAACGCGTCTACACCGACTACTGGAACCGTATTGAGGTCAACGTCGGCTATGACACCGGGGCATTCCTGCGCTGGTACCTGGTGACTCGCACCTCGCGCATCCCCCGCCAGGACCAGGTTTACGAGTCCTTCAAGAAGTACATCACCGAGACGGGGCTTCGAGGCGCTGAGCTGCTGGACGGGGTCCGGAAGTACTCCACCTACTACCGCCAGATCCGCACCGCCACCACCGGAAGCTCAAAGATCGACCTGCGTCTTCGCCGGCTCAACCTCTTGAAGACCGATGTCGTGCTCCCCCTGCTCATGCCCCTCTTCGAGTCGCGGGAGACCGGCGAGATCACGGACCTCGATCTTGCCGAGTGCATCCGCACCGTGGAGTCGTATATTTTCCGTCGCTACATTGCAGAAGTTCCGACGAATGCGCTGAACAAGGTGTTTGCCACGGTCTACAGGGACGTGAAGCGCATCCGCCCCGAAAACCGTTCCTTCGCCGAAGTCCTGGGGTACTCGCTGCGGAAGCGCTCCGGCTCCGGAGCCTTCCCCGATGACGCTGAGTTCATCAGCAGTCTTGAGGTGAAGAACCTGTACAACTTCAAGGGCGAGCGTCGGAAGTACCTGTTCGAGTGCTTGGAGAACCTGGATTCCAACGACACCAGAGACATCGCCAACGGCATTGAGGACGGGTCTCTCACCATTGAGCACGTCATGCCGCAGACGCTCACGCAGGCATGGCACGACGAACTGGGTGATGAGGCCCAGCGCATCCACGAGCAGTGGTTGAACCGGCTCGGCAACCTGACCGTGACCGGGTACAACTCCTCCTACTCGAACTCTTCGTACTCCACGAAACGCACCATGAAGCACGGATTCATGGAGTCCCCGTTCCGGTTGAACCTGGAGATGCGCAGCGCCGAACACTGGGGCGAGGACCAGCTGGCGGCACGGACCCGCCGTCTCTGCGCAGATGCGCTCACCTACTGGATCTATCCCGAGAGCGACTTCGAACCGGCCCGACCGCAGCTGCCCACGGAAGCACTGGGAACGGACACCAACTTCACGGGCAGGGCTGCTGTGTCCTTCACGTGGAACGAGCACCACGCCACGGTGGCCAACTGGCGGGACCTGACGGCCCGGGTATTCACGATCCTTCTGGTTGAGCACCGGGACGAGTTCCTCCAGTGGGCCCGGACCTCCGACTGGTTCCGCGTGGGCGCGGCCTACGACCCGGACGAGAACGGCGTGTACCGCCTGGACGACAGCATCGGCTGGAACGCATCGTCGAGCACCTGGACAAAGGTCTCCCTGATGCGCAGGGTTTTTTCCCACCTGGAGCTGGACCCCGAAGAGCTGATCATCACCCTGCGTTCGGACGAGACCGCGGAGCGGGGACAGGAAACCGCAGAAACTGCCGAGGGCGAGAACTTCCCCTACCTGGAAATCGTGAAGTTCCTGCCCCGCCTCGTTGAGCTCGAGGGCATGGCCACGGACGACCCCCTGGTGCAGGAAACGGCGGAGGAGTTCATGCAGTCCTTCCACCCGTTTCGGGACGAGCAGCCACTCAAGACCCTGGGGACCAGCGTGCGGAAGTTCTGCGCCGATCCGGAACGACGCGCCGCCGCGACTGCGGAGGAAACCATTGCCCTCATCTCCTCCAAGGTGGACGAGACGGAGCACGTGGATCCGGATGCCCTGGCCGAGGCAGCCGTGGAGGGCACCCTGTCCCTGTGGGTGGGGCGCCTGCGGGAAACGAGTCCCGCACCTGAGATCTCGGACCGTCTCCTTCCGAGGCGCACCCCAGAAGTGGCCACCGGCTGAGGCAGGATGGGGAAATGGCGATGTCTCAGATGAGTCCCGCGCAGCAGCGCATTCTGGACTACTGGTGGATGCTGGAGCTGTTCAGTCCGCAGCCGCTCCCCAAACTGACGCCCCGGTCAACACGGCCCGAGGACCGGCAGGTCGTGGCCTGGACATCCGATGCGCCCCTCCCTGGGATTCACTGCCCGAGCCTCGACCCATGGGAAATACCCCGCGGGAGTGGCGGCATACGGTCTATCTCGGTGTTTACAAGGTGGAGGACACCTACGAGGTCATGCACTGGGTGTTCGCGGACGAACCGGATGCCTACGACGAGCGCCCCGGCGGTCGGAGCGCCTGCGCGGGGGTTCTGGTGGGCCACGACGGAAAGCTGATCGGGGACACCGCCACGCTCTCGTCCTGTCTCTGGGCGGTGGGCCGCCTCCTCCACCCGGGCCCGCGGGATCCGTCGTGGATGTCCGGTTTTGAGGCGGCGCAGGAATCCTTCGTGGAAGCCCTCGACGAGCTGGGGGGCCGTCGTCTGGAGCAGGAGAGCTCGCACGAGGTTCCCCGGCTGGGCGAGGCGTATCTGAACGACATTCTGCGGGCCGCACACGCCGGCGCCGGCGTCCAGGGCCGCGAGGATCTCGCCACCCACCAGATCGTCATCGAAAGTCGAGTGGTCGCCGTACGCCCGCACGACAGCGTCAGCGACATGGACTTCCTCAACAGCTTCTACCTGCAGGATCTGGGCACCGTACGGCAGGCAGCGGCAGCGGGACGCAGCGGAACCGCCCTACTGGAGTACCTGACCGAGGACGGGAAGGAGACGTCCGCCGGACGAGTGGACGTCATCCAGCACCCCGAGGCAGTCGATGCCCGGACCCGTGTGGACCAGCTGCCCTTGGGCCGCTGGCCTTCGAACCCCGAGCACCCGCTTGCCCTGAGCCAGCAGTTCGCGGTGAACCGCGCCCTCAACGACCTGCGCCAGAACCTCGGCGTCATGGGCGTCAACGGCCCGCCGGGCACCGGCAAGACCACGATGCTGCGGGATGTGCTGGCGGGCAACGTGGTGGAACGAGCCCGCCGACTCGCAGCTCTCGACGATCCGTCCCGTGCCTTCACCGGATCAATGCACCGCTGGACGTCGGCGTCCGGGTACAGCAGATCGGTGCCGCAGCTCATTCCCGAGCTCACGGGGTTCGAGATGGTCGTGGCATCGGCGAACAACGCCGCTGTGGAGAACGTGGCGGTCGAAATCCCTTCTGCGGATGCGATTTCTTCGCCGTGGGAGAAGTCTGCCGACTACTTCAAGGACATTGCGACGGCGACTCTGCGGGCGGCCGCCGGAAAATCAGCAGCCGACGAGGCGGACACTCCAGGCTGGGGACTGGTGGCAGCCAGACTGGGCAAGAAGTCCAACCGCATGGCTTTCCAGAGCGCTCTCTGGTTCGACGAAAAAGCGTCGCGGGACCGATCCACCGGGTCCGACGGCGCTCCGTCCCACAGCGGCGGGAGGACCTCGCCCCGGGTGGAGAGGGAGGGTCTCGACACCATTCTCAAGCACTGGGCCGAGGGCACCCGGCCGAAGCGCACCTGGGGAGAAGCCCAAGCAGTGTTCCAGCGTGCGCTGGAGCGCGTGGAGAACCTGATGGGGCAACGCCAGGCCGCTGAAGGACGACGGGAAGAAGTCCAGTTACTGGTGCGTAAGATCGCCCGCCGGGAAGAACACCTGCGCACTCTCCGGGCGGAAGAAGGCCGGGCGCGCGAGATCCATCGCGCGCAGGTCCTGAGAGCCGGTGACCTGCAGAACGAGCTGGACACCGCGGCCGCCGCCTACCAGCAGCACATGGGCGAGAAGCCAGGCATCCTGGAAACCATCTTCACCCTGGGCGCCGCGCCACGTGAGTGGCGAACGCACCTGAGCCCGCTGAGCATGGCACTGGAGACCGCCCGGCAACGGTCCGCGTCCCACGCGGCCGAAATCGACCGCGTCCAGCGCCATCTGGCCAGTGTCCGGCAGGAGGCGGAGACAGCTGAACGGGATCTGGCAATGAAGACGTCGCGCAGGCGTTCCCTCGAGGCCCAGTGCGCCCAGGACCGCACGAGATACGGCAAGCACCACCCGGATGCCCACGCGTCCGTCGAGGACCGGGAGTTGCACGCCCCGTGGCTCGACCACGATCTCAGCAAGGCGCGTTCCGATCTCTTCCTCGCTGCCCTGGAGCTGCACCAGGACTTCATGGCCGCCACTTCCACCACCATGAGACAGGGACTGAGAGCAGCTTGCGAAGTGGTGGCGGGAGACCACCCGCGGAAACTGGAGCGGGAGAAACTGCGCGCCGCATGGCAGCTGTTCTTCCTGGTGGTGCCGCTGGTGTCATCAACCTTTGCGTCGCTGGGACGAATGTTCGGTGACGTAGGCCCCGAAGCATTCGGGTGGCTCCTCATCGACGAGGCAGGACAGGCATGTCCCCAGTTCGCGGTGGGAGCCATCTGGCGCGCACAGCGCGTTCTCGCGGTCGGCGATCCCCTGCAGCTGCAGCCGGTGGTCACGATTCCCCCGAAATCGCGGCGAGACATCGCTGCAGCGTACGGCGTCTCTGCGACGTGGATACCGCCCCGCGCCTCCGTTCAGACCCTTGCCGACCGAATCTCTCCCTACGGCACCGTTCTTCCGCAGGGCGAGCAGGACGTGTGGGTCAGTGCGCCGCTGAAGGTGCACCGGCGCTGCGACGACCCCATGTTCTCCCTGTGCAACCGCATTGCCTACAACGGGATCATGGTGAACGGGGTTCCAAAGCCCCGCGTCAAGGACGCAGCCGTCGACCCCTTCGAGGACACGGGGACGGGGCCGGCAGTCGCGTGGAGCTACTGGGCGGATGAGCCCGCGACCACCCCCGGAACACACCTGCAGATGGGGCAGGTCAAGCGGCTGGAGAAGGCGCTTGAGTATCTGGACGAGAAGGGCGTGGACCCGTCACGAGTGATTGCCATATCCCCGTTCCGTGATGTATCGAACCATCTGCGGCAGCTCGTGGACCGCAAGAAGTATCCCGGTCTGCAGGCGGGCACGATCCACACGGCTCAGGGCCGAGAGGCGGATGTCGTCATCCTGGTTCTGGGAGGAGATCCCGCAAGCCCGGGGGCCAAGGCCTGGGCGGCGTCAACCGTGAATCTGGTGAACGTCGCGGCCAGTCGCGCCAGGCGCCGGCTGTACGTCATTGGTGACCGTTCGGAGTGGTCCGGTCACCGATACTTCTCGGACCTGCCCGATGCCCTGAAGTGATCATCTGAACGGTCCCGGAGGAGGGCCAAGGCCACCGCGTCCGAGGAGAGCTTCTGCCACCGAAAGGCGCGCTGTCGGTGGCAGAACTTCCCCTGCCGCGTCGGGCCCCCGTTGCGGGGCACCGCCGCAGGGTAGAACCCGCCCTCCGCAGTCCGGCTCGGCCCCCACCCGCGGAGCCGCCCCTACTCCCCCTCGAACGGCCACCCGTGGGCCGCGAGCATCGCGCGGATGCGCTCCATCTCCTCCGGCTTGGGCTCGTCCTCCGTGGCCCGGTGGATCGCAGCGCGGGCGTCCGCCTCGGAGAGGGAGGTGCCCTCAGTGCGGGCGTCCGTTGCGAGCTGCTCGGCAATTGCGGCCATGTCCTCGTCGTTGAGCTGCGGGCGCAGCACCGCCAGGACCGGGAGGTAGTCCTGCGCGGGCACGCCGTGGGGGTAGTCCGCGCGCAGCCAGTTCATGGCGCGGGCCACGTAGCCCGGCTGCCGGACGGGGGCATCCGGCCCCGGCCCGGCGAGGGGCCAGCCGGCGCGCGCGAGGGTGGCGGCGACGTCGGCGAGCTGCTCCGCGGACGCGGAGGCGGCCACGAGCGTGTCATGGCTGGGGAGCTCGAGGGCCTCCAGGAGGCGCTCCGCGCGGCGGGAGCCCACCGTGCGCACGAGCAGCTCCGCCAGAACGGGGCGCGCGTCCTCGGGGACACCCTGGGGATAGGCGGCTCGGAGGTGCTCCAGCGCCGCATCGAAGGTCATCATCCGAACACCGAGATCCCTAGGTAGTGGTCCAAGCTCTTCCGGGTGATCCACAGGACCCCGATCACCACGGCGGCGAGCACGATGGCAAAGCACAGCACGGCGCCCGCGAGCGCCACGGCGTTCCTGCGCGCCGTGCCGTCCGGGCCCGGCGGCAGGGTGGCGCGGCTCCACAGGGCGATGCCCACCGTGAACAGCGCGGGCAGTCCGGCGCCGAAGCAGAGCCCGGCCAGCAGCACGGCGAGGGCAGATTTCGCCATCTGGGCGATCATGAGCGAGCCACCTCCTGGGTGTCGGCCCGGTCCGGGTCACCGGGGGCCACGGAGTGGGTGTTCTCGTCCCACTCGGCATTGACGTTGTGCCGGTTCACCTTCTGGTGCCGGGAGCGCAGGAAGATCACCGCGGACGCCGCCGCCAAGAGCAGGAAGATCACCACGGCTCCCGGCAACCCGCCCACGGCCCGGGCGATGATGAAGCACACCGCACCCACCACGGCCGCGGCGGGGAGGGTGAGCAGCCAGCCCACCACCATGCGCCCGGCCACGCCCCAGCGCACCCGTGCCCCGGGCTTGCCGACGCCCGAACCGAGGATGGATCCGGTGGCCACGTGCGTCGTCGACAGCGCCATGCCGAAGTGGCTGGAGGTGAGGATGATCGCGGCCGAGGAAGCCTCCGCGGCCATGCCCTGCGGCGGTTCGATCTCCACGAGTCCCTTGCCCAGGGTGCGGATCACGCGCCAGCCGCCCAGGTAGGTGCCGAGCGCGATGGCCACGGCGCACGTGACGATGATCCACGGCGGCAGCCCGTTGTCCTCGATTCCCTGGACGCTCAGGTTCCCGTGGGCGATCAGCGCGAGGGCAATCACGCCCATGGTCTTCTGCGCGTCACCCGTGCCGTGCGCGAGAGACACCATCGACGCTGTTCCCACCTGCCCCCAACGGAAGCCGCGGTCCTTGTGGCGGTTCGAGGCGGCGCGGCTGATGAGGTAGACGAGCGCCGTTCCCACCGCGGCCACGCACCCAGCGATGAACGGGGCGAGGGCGGCGGGGACGAGGATTTTCTGGACCACACCGGACCAGTTGACCCCGGCGACGCCGAGCGAGGCCAGGCCGGCGCCGATCAGCCCGCCGAACAGCGCGTGCGACGAGCTGGAGGGCAGACCGAACAGCCAGGTGGCCAGGTTCCAGAGGATGCCGCCGATGAGTCCGGAGAAGATCAGCACCAGCGCGAGAGTGGGGTCCAGGCCGTGAACCAGTCCGCCGTCCGAGGTCTGGATGAGCAGGACGTCCTTGGTCACCGTGGTGGCCACCTCCACGGAGAGGAACGCCCCCACCAGGTTCAACACCGCGGACAGTGCAACCGCCGTCCTGGGTGAGAGCGCACCGGTGGCGATGGATGTTGCCATGGCGTTGCCGGTGTCGTGGAATCCGTTGGTGAAGTCGAAAGCCAGTGCGGTCACGACCACCAGGCCCAGGATCACCAGTTCAACTGTCATGCCTCCAGGATGACGCCCCCCTGTCCCGCGCACCAAAACCGCCCCCGGGACGGCACTGGGACAGCACCGGGGTGCATGCGTCCGGCACGATCCGCCGCAGGGAAACATCGCCCAGCGCGTCTGAGACCGGGCCCATAATGCGTTCATGACCTCTGACCCCCACCGTGATCCGGACCCCGGCGAGACCTGGCACGAACGCTCCCCGGCCACGGGAACCGGCGAGCTGCCCATCCTCAGCCCGCGCCCGGATCCGCAGACCCACCGGGGCTACGCCCACGGCACGGATCCGCGGCGGTGGCGGATCCTGGCCGTGCTGCTCGTGGCCATCTTCATGTCCCTGGTGGCCGTGAGCATCATCAACGTGGGGCTGCCCTCCATCCAGGAGGGACTGGGCGCCTCCGAGTCCCAGCTGCAGTGGATCCTCTCCGGCTACGCGCTGACCTTCGGTGTGGTCCTGGTGGCGGGCGGCCGCGCCGGGGACGTGTTCGGGCGTGGGTTCCTGTGGATGCTCGGGGTGGCCATCTTCACGCTGTCCTCGATCGCCGCGGGCCTGGCACCGGATCCCACCATGCTGATCGTGGCCCGCTTCGTGCAGGGTGTGGGCTCTGGGCTGCTCAACCCGCAGGGCGTGGCCATGATCCAGCAGTACTTCAAGGGCGCAGAGCGCGGGAAGGCGTTCGGAATGCTGGGCAGCGCAGTGGGTGTCTCCGTGGCCATCGGCCCGGTCCTGGGAGGTCTGCTGATCCAGACGGGCGGCGCGGCCGAGGGCTGGCGGTGGCTGTTCATGGTGAACGTCCCCGTGGGCGTCGTCGCGCTCGTGCTCGCGTTCCTCTGGTTCCCCCGCCCGCTGCTGCGCAGGCCCGAGGGCACCACCATCCGCCACGCCCTGCGGGAGATGGACCCCACGGGTGCGGTGCTCCTGGGCATCGCGCTGCTCGCCACCCTGCTCCCGTTCATCGAGGCCGGCTCCCCCGGCACGAGCCCGTGGGTGTGGGCCCTGCTCGCGGTCGCCGCCATGTTCCTGGCCCTGTGGATCGCGTGGGAGAAGCACTTCAAGGCCTCTGGGCACCAGCCCATGGTGGACCTGGACATCTTCAGGGTCAGCAGTTTCCTCAACGGCACCCTGCTGATCTCGCTGTATTTCCTGGGCATCACGAGCGTGTGGGTGCTTGTCACCCTCTACATGCAGAAGGGGCTCGGCCACACCGCGCTGGCCGCCGGTTGCGTGGGCCTGCTCAATGCCTTGGCGAGCGCGGTGGCCTCCAACCTGGCCGGCAGCCGCGTGAACCGGATGGGCCGCAAGATCGTGGTGCTCGGCATGCTCAGCGTGGTCGTGGGCCTGCTGCTGAGCATGGCGGTGATCCTGCTGCACGACTCTTGGCACATCAGCGAGTGGTGGCTCGTGCTCACCCTGGGCTTCGTGGGTTTCGGCCAGGGCGCCGTGGTGAGCCCCAACCAGACACTCACGCTCGCGGAGGTGCCACTCGAGTACGCGGGCAGCGCCGGTGGCGTGATGCAGACCGGCCAGCGCGTGGGCACCGCCGTGGGCATCGCCATGATCACCGCGGTGGCGTACGGAGTGATCGCCGGCCAGGGCTGGCCCGTGGGCATCGCGGCGGGACTGGGCGTTGTGGTGCTCGTGGTGCTCCTCGCCCTGGCCGTGGCCCTGCGGGACATGCGCCACCGCGCCCGACAGGACTCTCGCGCCTGAGTCACGGCGCACACACCACGACACCTCCGGAGCGCTCGCCCCCCCCGGTGGGCCCACGCTCCGCACTGTTCCGGTGGTACGACGACGCCGCCGCGCCCTCCCTGCCTCGGCCCCCGGCGGGCGGGGTCCATGGAACGCAGAGGTGGCGCGGCGGTGTCGTGAGCGGGGGCTCTGAGTGGGTTAGCCCTTCTTGAGGGTGATCTGCCAGCTGGCGTCGCCCTTCTCCACGAAGTCGGTGACCTCGTGGCCGTCCGTGGCCGCCCACTGCGGAATGGCCTCGGTGGCCTGGGTGCAGTCGAAGTCGATCACCAGGTGCTCACCGGTCTGAAGGGTCTGCATGACATCCTTGGCCTCGATCAACGGGAACGGGCACACGGCACCGAGCGAGTCCAGGGCATAGTAGCCGTCCCCCAGGCCTGTGAGCTTCTTCGACGGTGCACCTGCCGGGTCCTTGACCATGAGCGCGGCGGGTGCCGCAGCGAAGCCCGAGAACACGTTCGCACCCGAGGTGCGGGGAGCCCCCGCGGTGGGAGCGGCGTCGATCGAGTTGTCGTCCGGTGCGGTGACGCCCACCGTGTGGTCCAGGCTCTGAGCAGTGGAGTAGGTGCCGTCTTCGCCGGTGGCGGGCTGCGTAACGGTGGGCTTGAGCCAGATCCTGGTGGCCGCGGCCACGCCCAGGGCGATGAACAGCAGCGCGATCCAACCCTGGAACGTGAACAGGCTGGTCTGGACCATACCGTTGCCCACTGTGCAGCCACCGGCCAGGGCCGCGCCCACACCCATGAGCAGGCCGCCCGCGATGGAGCGCACCGTGGTGGTGGCGTCCGGCACGCGCACGCGGAATTCACCCGTGGACTTGGCGGCGATGAACGAGCCCACCAGGATGCCGAGCACGAGCATCACGCCCCAGTCCAGCTTCCCGTCCGCTCCGGTGACCAGGAAGTTCAGTAGGTTGGCGGTGGGGGTGGTGATGCCCAGACCGTCGTTGCGGCCGGTCGCGGCGGACAGCGGCCACGCGATGACGCCGAGCAGACCCACGAGCGCGCCGGCAGTGTAGACGTGCAGGGGCTTCTTCCATGCGGGACGGCCGTTCAGCCGTGCGGGCTTCACGGTGTTCTTCTCGCGGTTGAGGAAGTGGCGCACCATCACACCGGTGACCGCTGCCAGGACGATCACGAACAGCCACGGGGAGACGCCCAGGGCACTGGGGATGGTGGTGAGCCCGGTGTCCCACTGCTTCATGCCGGAGTTGAAGCCCTTGAGCACACCGGTCTTCATGGCGGACGCGGACAGTGCGTACATGGCCAGCGCGATCCACGAGCCCACGAGGCCCTCGCCGGAGCGGTACCACGTGCCGGAGGCGCACCCGCCGGCCAGGATGATGCCGATGCCGAACATGAATCCGCCCACGATCACCGCGAGGGGCGCGAAGGAGGGGTAGTCGGGGGAGATGACGCCGGCGGAGGTCAGGGCGGTGAGACTAATAGCGTGCACGGAGATCACCACGAGCAGCGCGGCGAAGGTCCGCCACGACTTCTGCAGGAAGATGTCCCGCAGCATGCCGGTGACGCAGAAGCGGCCGCGCTGCATGACGATGCCCAGCAGCGCGCCGATGACAAGTCCGGTAAGGATCATAGGTGAGTACCAGTTTCCCGCGCACCGGAAAGAGGGCGCGTTCGGAGGAAGGGACGATGAGATGAGGGATCGAAAAAGACTCCGTATACTCAACTCCTCACCGGGGGCAACGTCCAGGTTGTCGTCACAAAGTGTCACACTTCCCGGAAACGACCCGAAGTACCTACTCGTGAGGTATTAGCGACATTGCGTCACGTTGTCCGGCGCGATACCGCCCGCAGCGCCCCGACGGCACCCTCCCCCGCCCGACTCACGGACATGGGCACCTGCTTGAAAACCTCCCGCGGGATCGGGGTCCGGCACAGCTGCGCGGTCCGCTCCACGTCCCAGTCCACGAGCACGAACCACTCATCGCCCTCCCGCACGACTTCCCGCACGGCGCCCGTGGCGCACAGCTCCTGCCGCTGGGACAGGTAGGCCCAGATGGTGTCCCCCGCCGTCATGGTTCGGTAGCCCGTGCGCAGGCACCACCGATCCGCGGGCTGCGAGCGCCCGATCGCCTCCCACACCGCCGTGGCGTCCTGGCGGGTGCGCCAGTCGGCGGGCATGTGCTGCCCGTGAGCGGCCGGGTTGATGGGAAGCAACCAGTGGGTCTCCGCGGCCATTCACGCGCCTCGCGATTCGGTCGTGGCGTTCGACGCCGCGCCCCGCCCGGTCCCGGCGTCACACTCGGCGGCATCGCCGGAGGCTCGCCCGGCGTCGGCGTCGCGCTCCTCCGGCGACGACGCTCCCAGCAGCGCGTCGTACCCCTCCCGGAACGTGGGGTAGCGCCACCGGGATCGAGGAACCAGGGAGTGCACGAGCACCCCGTCGATGATCTTGCCGAGCGGCCCCTCCCCCGCGGGCGAGTTGTCCGGGGGCACCGCGACACCCAGCCGCGCCGCGAGGTGCGTGACGACGTCACCCAGCTGAGCGGCGTCATGATCCACGGCGTGCAGCAACCGCAGCGGCTCGGGAGCGTCGAGCACGGTGGAGAGGACCGTGACGAGATCGTCCCGGTGGATCCTGTTGGTCACGCGCCGGTGGGTGACAGGCGTGGCCGTGCGGACCCGCTCGATCAGGGACGTGCGGCCGGGCCCGTAGATCCCCGCGGGGCGCACGATGACCAGGTCCGGGAAGAGATCGGCGGCGAGCTCCTCCGCGGCGAGCAACACGTGGGCGGTGGCGCGCTGAGGGTCGGGCGGGGTGGCCTCGGTGACGACCTCACCGTCGGTGCCGCCCAGGACGCCCGTGGAGGACACGAGCACCACGCGCGGCGCGGCGTCGGACGGCAGGGCCAGGTGCAACCCGCGCAGCGCACCCAGGTAGGTGCGTTCGTAGGCGGTCGCGTCGCGGCCGTCGGCGGTGAGGGTGACCACCACGGCGTCGGCCGCGGGAAGGACGGCCTCCCCCGGGTCGGTGAGGTCCAGAGAGACCGGCTCGATGGGCTCGGGCAGCGCGTCCGCGCGGCGCCGCACGCCCACCGCGCGCACTCCGCGTTCGGCGAGGCGCAATCCCAGGGCGGTCCCCACGTCCCCGCAGCCGGCCAGGAGCACTGTTGCAGCGGAATCATTCATGGCACCAGCCTGTCATGTCCGCGCGACGGCGCGTGGTCCGGCTCGGTAAGGGAAAGGAACGGTGACATGACCGGGCAGAACCCGATCCATCACCCCCCTTATTATTTGGCCCCCCGGCATCTACGGTGGAGGTACCCAGCCCTGCTTCACCACCACTTGCTCAGCAGAGCAGAACGGAGATCACACCATGATCATGAAGACCCTGCACGACGCCGGTATCCGCTCCGAGTACGCCTACACCGCAGGCATGGGCTCGATCGCCCTGTCCTTCGTGTCGTGGGGAATCTCGCGTCTCAAGAGCGACGACTCCAAGGCCCAGTCGGACCGCTGGGGCATCTTCGTGGGCCACTGGGCGCCCACCTTCATGAGCGTGGGCCTGGCTCTCGCCCAGTACGAGCAGACCCTCGAGAACAAGAAGAAGTAGCCACCGACCCCGCAGCCACTCGGCGCAGAAGAACCGCCCCGCACCTTCGTGGTGCGGGGCGGTTCGCCTGTCAGCGGCTGCCCGGTGCGGTGCTCAGTGCCCGTAGCCCTGGGACTGCTCCTCCGTGCCGGCCTGCTCCTCGAAGAACTCCTGCTGCTCCTGGGTGTTCGCCTGCTCGGCGGCCTTCTGTCGCTGCTCGTCGGTGTCCACCTGGCTGACCGACTCGGTGTTCTCGTCCTGCGGGTTCTTGCCCATGGCTGCGCTCCTTCGCGGTTGCGTGGTGCGCCGCCCCGAGCTCCGCGGCCCGGACGACGGCGCCGTGCCCCGAGCATCCTCACCTCACCGGGTCGTGTCAATGGGGGCGATGCCGCCCGTTCGTCACGGGGCGTCCGCGAGCGCGCGCTGCACCCACGCCGTCACAGGCCCAGGGGCCCACGCACCCACACCGTGGATCTCCCCCACGGGTCGGGCACCCCGCAGGGCGTTGGTCACGAACACCTCCGACGCCTCAGCGATGTCCGTGAGAGTGATGTCCTGTTCACGGACCTCGTACCCGGCGGCCCGCAGGGTCGGGAGCACCCGGGCGCGCATCACCCCGGGCAGGATCCGGCCGTCAACGGGCGGGGTGGTGACCACACCACCGCGCACCACGAACACATTTGCACGCCCGGTCTCCAGCACCGTGCCACCCTGGTCCACCAGCAGCGGGTCACACACCGGTGACCACGGACCGGGTGTCGTGTTCAGGGCGCGGCGGTCCGCCCACTTGTGGCGGCCCCACCCGCCGGGCACCACCACCGGGTACAGCACCCACGGATCCACGGGAGGGGCCGCGCCGGGAGGGTTCAGCGGGGCGTGGGTCATCTCGAGACACAGACTCCCATCGTCCGGAATTGCCGTGACCCGCAGCCGGTGCGGGCCATCCAATCCGGCAGCACGCTGGAGGACCTGCTCTGCGAGCGCGCCCGGCAGCTCATGGGAGAAGCACGCCCGCACGCTGCTCCCGAGCCTTGCCAGGTGCTCCACCAGCTGCTCGGGACGCCCCTCGCGGACGAGCATCGTGGTGAAGACCCCCAGGGAGGGGTCGGGGGTCGAGCGGATCACGGGCGCGTCCCGCAGCGAGGCTGCCGCGCGCGACGGTGCCCCACCGCCTCCCACGCACGCCGGGGTCGCCACCTCCGAGGACTCCGCGTGCTCACGCCACTCCCGGGACAGCTCGGGCCCGAAGCGGGCGCCGACCGCATCCAGCAGCGGGGCGGCCTTCACGAGGGTCTCGAACGCCTCCCCGTCCGGGTCCGAGTCAGCGACGATCCCGCCGCCCACACCCAGGCGCACCGTGGCGCCCGAGAACTCGAACGTACGGATGGCCACGTTCATGGCCAGCCCCGCCACGGGACTCGCGTACCCGATCCCACCGGTGTAGACGCCCCGCGCGGTGGTCTCCAGGGCGTTGATGATCTCGGTGGCCCTGACCTTCGGCGCCCCCGTGCACGAACCGGGCGGGAACGTGGAACGCAGGAGGGCGGCGTCGTCGAGCCCGGGGCGCAGCGTGCCGTGGACATCCGCGACCAGGTGGTGGACGCCCGTGTGCGGCTCCACACGCGGCACGGCGGGGCTCAGGACGGAGCCGGGGACGCACACGCGGGAGAGGTCGTTGCGCATGAGGTCCACGATCATCACGTTCTCGGCGCGGTTCTTGGCGGAGGCGTGCAGCTCGCAGGGGTCCGAGTCCGCGGGCGCGGTGCCCTTGATCGGGGACGTGAGCACGGCGGTGCCCGTCCGACGCAGGTAGAGCTCGGGCGAGAAGCTGGCCACCGCGCCGCCCGGCACGCGCAAGAACCCGGCGAAACGCGGCCGCAGCCGCTCGTACCCGGCGCAGAACAGGTCCAGTGGGTCACCGTCGAATGCCGCTGTGAGCTCTCGGCAGATGTTCGCCTGGAAGATGTCCCCGTCCCGGATGTGCGCCAGCGCGCGCCGCACCGCCTTGGCGTGGGCCGCGCCGGTCACGGCGGCTTCGAACGGCCCGCACCGGTACGAGCGCGGCGCGGACGCCCCGGACGATGACGCTGGGCCGGCCCCGAGCGCCCGCTCCACCGCCGCGATCGTCTCAGCCACCCGGGCAGGGTCCGCACCGGGCAGGGACTCACAGAACCAGCGGTCCGCCGCGCTGTCGTGCACCAGGACGTGGTCGTAGCGCGCCAGGTGGTGCTCCGGCAGACCGCCCGAGTGCGGAGGCGCGGGCGGGAGCGACTCCAGGCGACGCGAGAGCTGGTACCCCAGATAGCCGAGCCACCCGCCGCCGAAGCGGGCGGGATCGGCGGCGGGTGGCTCGGCGCAGGGGCGAGCCAGAGCGCAAAGATCGTGCCGGTTCCCGCCCGTGCTGGGCGGGGCGGCGCGCGCCACGGCGGGAGGATCGTCGTCGTCCGCGGAGCCCAGAGCGGCGAACGGGTCCTCGTCCGCACCGAGCACGCGCGCGGGCCGGATGCCGATCACCGCGTCCCCGTGCATCCAGTCCCCGAGCAGCGCCGCGAGACCGGGTTCAGCATGCAGCGCGCGCAGCATCTGCACGGGTCTCACGCGATGCGGCAGAGGGTGTCGGGGCACGGTTTCCTCTCGTGGGGGCGCCGGGCGAGCAGCTCGGACGCCGCCATGATATGGAGAGGAACCGCCACGCAGAGCAGCGGAGCGGTTCCTCGACGACGGTCACAGTGCCGCGCAGCCACGCGGCGAGGACGTCACTCAGATCTTGACGACCATCTTGCCCTTGTTCGCGCCCTTCATCATGTCCAGGAACGCGTCCACGGCGTGGTCGATGCCCTCCACCACGGTCTCATCGTGGGTGACCTTGCCGGAGGTGAACCACTCACCCATCCGCTGGCGGTACTCCTGGGCGACGTCAGTGTGGTCACCCATGGTGAAGCCCTCCAGCATGAGGGAGTTCTTGATGATGTTGCCCATGTTGTCCGGGCCGCAGGGGCGCTCGGTGGAGTTGTACTGGCTGATCGCGCCGCACACGGCCACACGGCCGTGACGGTTGAGCACGTCCAGAGCCGCCTCCAGGTGGTCGCCGCCCACGTTGTCGTAGTACACGTCCACGCCATCCTCACCCACAGCATCGGCCAGCTGCTCACGGATGGGGGCATCCTTGTAGTTGAGCACCTTGTCGAAGCCGTACTTCTCGGTGAGCATCCGGGCCTTCTCGTCCGAGCCGGCGGAACCGATCACGTAGGAGGCGCCCAGCAGCTTGGCGATCTGACCCGCGATGGAGCCCACGGCGCCGGCGGCACCGGAGACGAACACGCGGTCCCCCTCCTTCAGCCCGGCGATGCGGGTGAGCCCGGTGTACGCAGTCATCCCTGTCATGCCCAGCACGCCCAGGTACACGGACAGCTCGGCGTTGGGCAGCTCCTCGACCTTGGTGAACTCCTTGGCAGATCCCTGGGCGAGGTCGCGCCAGCCGTACTGGTGCAGCACGGGGGTGCCCTCGGGCAGGTCCTCGGAGCGGGACTCGACCACGCGGCCGATGGCGCCGCCGGTCATGGTCTCGTTCAGGGCGAACGGCGGGACGTAGCTCTTCTCGTCCCGCATGCGCCCGCGCATGTACGGGTCCACGGACATGAACTCGTTGCGCACGCGCACCTCTCCGTCCTGCAGCTCCGGCAGGTCCACGGTGACGGTGCGGAAGTTCTCGTGCTCGGGCCACCCCTCGGGGCGGGAGACGAGCTGAATTTGGGTGCTGGTGGAATCGGTAGTAGCCATGTCGCCATGGTGGCATGCACAAACGTTTGCCACAGCAAGGATTCGCCCCCAGCGGACGCTACCCCCGGTTGCTCGTCACATGGGGCAGCCCAGGAGTAATTTACGCACCCCACGGTGATCGCCGACGCCGCACGAACCGGCTCCTGGGGGCGCCCCGCGCGCGGCTCAGCCCTAACGAGCCTTCATGCGCCGATTCTTCCTGTTGATCACGTCGGTCTTGCCCCGGCGGCGGACCACCTGCGAGCCGGGGATCTGCTTGAGGGAGCGGAGCGAGGTGCGAGCCTTCACGGAACCTCATGGTTGCGAACAATTCTCATTCAGGAGAGCATCACGGAGCATCGGTAGCCACAACCCGCTGCACCGGTTCGCTCCGCTGGGTCGCCAGGGGGAGATTCAGCGTGACGGTGGTGCCTTCCCCCTCCACCGACTCCAGGGCCACGGACCCCCCGTGCTGCTCCACGATGGTGCGCATGATCACGAGCCCCAGTCCCGTTCCGGGCACCTGCTGGGCCGTGGCGTTGGAGGCCCGGGTGAAGCTCGTGAAGAGGGACCCCACCTCTTTCTCGGGAATGCCCATCCCGGTGTCCGTGCACGTCAGGCGGACTCCCGTGCCATCGGGCGTGCCTTCCAGCGTCAGCGAGACGGCACCGTGGGGCGGGGTGAACTTGATGGCGTTACCCACCACGTTGGTGACGGCCCGCTCCAGACGGTCCCGGTCCCCGAACACGGGCCACGAACCGTCCGTGTCCACGTGGACGGTCACCTCGCCCGCCGCGGCCTGGGGAACGAGATTGGTGACCACCCCGGACACGCACTCCGCGAGGTCCAGCACACGGTGGCGCGCCGAGCGGTTCTCCTGGTCCTGGTCCAGCTTGTTGATCAGCAGCAGGTCCTCGATCAGCAGCCGCAGCCGTTCCGTGTTGCGCCGCACCACTTCCAGCACGCGGGCCTGTTCCGGGCCGACACTGCCGAAGTCCCCGTCCTGGAGCATCTCCACATAGCCGCTGATGGACGTGAGCGGGGTTCGCAGCTCGTGGTTGGTGGTGGAGACGAACACGGATTTCTGGCGGTTGAGCTCCGTGAGCTGCTCCAGGGTGCGCTCCCGCTGCTCCACCACGTCCCGGGCCTCGCGGGTGAAGGCGTTGAAGGACGCGGCGAGATCCACCACCTCCGCAGCGCCGTGGGAGGTGTCCGCGACGGCGTCGTGGTCGCCCGCGCGCTGCCTCGCCACCGTGCACTGCAGCGCGAGTAGCGGCGCCCCGAGGGCGCGGTCCGCGCGGCCCAGGGCGAGGAACGCCACCGCGATCGACAGCATCGCGGCAGTTACCACGGCGGCCGCGGCCAGGGTCATGGACCGGTTCAGATCCGCTCTGCGCTGCTCCCGCAGGCGGGAGGCGTCCGCCCGGACGTCCTCCAGTGTGCCGAGGGCCCGGTCCATGGCGGATGTCGTAGTGGGCAGGTCCAGAGATCTCCGCGGGGTGTCCCTCCCTGGTTCCCGGGTGAGACCGAGCCACGTGTCCACGGACTCGTTCAAGGACCGCAGCTGCGGCAGCCGCCCGGCCGCCACCTCACCCAGGACGTCCTGGGCTGCAGTGAGGTCCGCAGTGGCCTTAGCGTACTCCCGCGCGAAAGCCTGGTCTCCGCTGACCGAGTAGCCCCGCGCGGCCGTCTGGGCGCGCAGCAGCGTGGCCTCCACCTGGTGCGTGGCATCCATCAGGGGTGTGATGGTGGTGCGCGTGGCGGCCACGTTCAGCTGCACCGTGTGCAGTCCCCACAGTGCGGTGGCGCCGGTGAAGAGCAGTGCGAGGCACAACAGGGCGAGCACCTGCATGAGGATGGCGCGCACCCCGCGGTGGCGGACACCGTCCCGCACGCGGGTCACTGCCGGGAAGCGGGCGCTCATCCGTCCACCTCCGTGAAACCCGAACGGGTCATGGTGCCCCACTGCTGGCGGCGCCCCAGCAGGGAAGCCACCCAGCCCTCCATGCGCCACCACGCCGTGAGCTGGCGGTAGCCCAGGTTCTCCAGGACCACCGCGCCCAGCGTGATGCCCAGGTCCCGCCAGCGGGGGTACTTGTGGTAGCTCAGCTCCTCGATCGTCACGGCCGCGAGGGTCACGATGATCGCGTACGCGTAGGCCACGAGCATGAACAACAGGAAGTACTGCCAGGACACGAGTCCCAGCGCGAAGCCCAGCGCGATCAGTACCAGCCCGGCGAGTTCCAGCAGCGGGGCGATCAGCTCGAAGAGCCAGTAGTACGGAACCGCCACGAGACCCAGCCGACCGTAGCGGGGGTTGAACAGCATGTCCCGGTAGGCCCACAGGGTCTCCCACAGACCCCGGTGCCAGCGCGCCCGCTGCCGCCGCAGCACGGGCAGGGTGCTGGGGACCTCCGTCCAGCAGATGGGCTCCGTGAGAAAGGTGACGCGGTAGGGCCGGCGCTGCCTGCGGAAGGTCCGGTGCAGACGCATCACCAGTTCGAAGTCCTCACCGATGCTCGAGGCGTCCAGGCCTCCCACCGCCACGAGGGCATCCCGGCGGAAGACACCGAACGCGCCGCTGATCAGCAGCAACGCGTTGATCCGGGACCAGCCTGCGCGTCCCAGGTGGAAGGCTCGCAGGTACTCCATCACCTGGATGTCCGCGAGCGGCGTGCCCGGCATGCGCACCTCCAGGACACGGCCGCCCTTCACGCGGCACCCGTTGACGGCGCGGATCACTCCCCCGGCGGCGACCGTGGAGATCGGGTCCTCGATGAAGGGCCGGGACACCGTCAGCAGCGCCCCGGGGTCCAGGATGGAGTCCGAGTCCACGAACAGCACCAGGTCCTCGCGGGCCAGGTTGACGCCCACGTTGGTGGAGTCGGAGCGGCCCGAGTTGCGCTTGTGCACCACGGTCAGCCGGGTCCGCCCGTCCCGTGGGACGTGAATGCTGGTCGGTGCCTCCCGCACCGGAACGTCCTCGGGCATCTGCCGGGACACCGGCACCAGGTCGAAGGCCCGGCGCAGCACCTCGAAACCGTTGTCGGTGCTGCCGTCGTCCACCACGATCACCTCGTGGCGCGGGTGCTGCAGCGACAGAAAGGACTCCACGGCCACGCGGATGCCGACCTCCTCGTTGTGCATGGGTGCCACCACGCTGATGCCGGGCATGGTGCGGGAGCGCATCAGTTCCTCCCGCCCCGCAAACGGGATCCGGCGGCGGTAGGCCACGAAGTCCACCGCCGCCAGGACGATCATCACCAGGTAGGACGTGTTGATCAGCAGGAAGTAGATCAGCACCGGCACCGCAATGAACGCCAGGATCCCGGCCACAGCGCCGCGCAGCAGCTCAAGCCACTCCACGGCCGGCTCCTCTCATGGCGCTCAGCTGCAGCGCGTAGTGGGCGGGGTGCACGGCAGGGGTGTCACCGTCCAGGGCGCCCAGCAGCCGCTCCCGCCCGGCAGGGCCCAGTCCGGTGAGAGCCACCGCGGCCCGCTCCGCCAACCGGGGCCGAGTGTCCTCGACCAGGGGGCCCAGGGCCGCCACGGAGGCGGGCAGACCCAGCCGTTCGAGGGACTCCACGGCGGCGAGCGCCACGTTCTCGTCCCGGTGGCGGGCGAGCTCGGACAGGACGGCGAGGTCCTGCGCTCCCCCCACCCATCCCAAGGCGCCGACGAAGGCGGTGAGGGCCCGGGGGTCGGTCTCCTGTGCCAGGCGCTCACGCACGACGGGAGCGGCACCTGGCACGGGGCGCACTCCGATCACAGTTGCCGCCACATGGCGCACCGCCGGGTCCGGGTGCAGGGTGGCCTCCTCGATCACGGGTGCCGCTGCGTCGTCGAAGGCGCACAGGGACTCCACGGCCACCCAGCTGGGCAGTCCGCGGGGACGACGCCGCGGCGCCACCGCGCGCAGCACGGCGCGGGCCGCGGAGCCGTCGCCGAGCAGCGCCAGGGCACGGGCGGCGGCAACCACCACGTCCGCGGAACGGTCCTGGAGCAGGGGCAGGATCCGGGGCGCGGACTCGCGAGCGCGCATCAGCCCGAGGGTCCAGGCAGCGTGGGCACGGCGCACCGCGCTGTGGGAGGAGAGCCCCGTGATGGCCCACTCGGCGCGTCCGTGGGCGTCGAGCACCCTGGCCAGAGCACGGGCGGGCTCCCCCCTGACCTTGGAGAGCATCGCGGAGACGGCGCGGTCCACCACCGGTACGCGGCGCCGGGGCACCGCGGTCAGGCGGCGCAGGGCGGAGGCGTCGTCGTCCTCACCGGACGCGACCTCGAGCATTGCGGGGCGCAACTCACCGAGCAGCTTCGCGTCCCGGCGTTCACGCCACTGCCGGCCTGCACGCGTTCCCAGGACGGTCGCGAGGAGCAGGGCCGCGGCCCATACCAGAACCCACAGCACCCAGGACAGCAGCTGCGCGGAGACCACCGTGGGGGTCGCCACTGCGGGTCACCGCCCCCGGCCGAGGAGGCTGTTCACACGGTGCAGCAGCTCACGGGGGCTGAAGGGCTTGGTGACGTACTCGTCCGCACCGGTGTTGTACCCGTCGTCCACGTCCGCGTCCCTGGCTCGGGCGGTCAGCAGGACCACTTTGAGGTGTTTCAGAGCCTCGGTGGCACGGATCTGGCGCAGCACGTCCAGTCCGCTGAGACCGGGCATCATGACGTCCAGCACCACGATGTCTGGGATGCCTTCCTCCAGCGCGCTCAGCGCAGCGGTGCCATCCTCCACCGCCCGGACCTCGTATCCCGCCTGCTGCAGTTTGAAGACCACGAGGTCGCGAATGTCGGGGTCGTCGTCCGCAACGAGGACGGACGGGTGTTCAGGGCTCACGAGGGCGCTCCGTGTGTCTGGGGGGATGGACACGCTCCGAATCCGCGGCAGCGGAGGAGATGAAGCCAAGAGTATTCGAAAACATGCAGGTTGGCGGGAGATGACGCTTGGTGCGGTGAAATCAGCCGCGGGGCTTCATCTCCTTCTCCACGACCCACTTGTGGTTGGTCATGGTCATGCCGTCCGCCTCGTAGTCCACCATGTAGACCGTCTGGGTGGTTGAGGAGGCAACGGTGCCCGTGGCGCCCTTCATGCCGGGCATGTGGTCCGCCTCGATGGTGACCTCGGTCCCGTCCGCGAGGCGCTCGGAACCGGCACCCTGGAGTTCCTCCTGGACGACCCACTTGTGGTTGGTGACCTCGGGTCCGCCGTCCGTGGGGGTGTAGTTCACGGCGTAGGCCACGGTCTTGTAAGCGCCCACCACAGTGGCCGGGGCGCCCTTCATGCCCTCCATGTGGTCGGCGGTCAGCGTGACCTGCGTGCCCACCGGGTAGGTGGGCTTCTCCGCGGCGGTGATGCCCTCCGGGGCGGGGCCACCGTCCATGGCGTGCATGTGCTCGTGCCCGCCCTGGCTCGCACTGGGCGTGCCACTCGCGGAGGACGACGTCGCCTGGCTCGTCGCGCTGGAGGTCGCGCTGGTCTCGTGGCCCTCGTGGGCGGAGTGGTCCGCGGAATCGGAACCGGCGGAACAGGCGGTGGCGGTCACCAGGATGGCGAGACCGGCGAGGGTGAGGGGAAGTCGACGCATGGGAAAGGATCCTTTCTGCGGGCCCGCCCGGGTTGCTGGACCCCGGTACGGGCGGGTTTCTGGTGGGAGTGCGCGGTGGCAGCGGAACCCTGCTTCACTGGTTCCCTACAGCAGGGTGCCCTACAGCAGGGTACCGAGGGAGGCGACGAAGCCGCCCAGCATGAACGCGCTGATGCCGTACGCCAGGGGGCGGTTGTCCATGGGGCCGCCGCCGGAGGCGTGGTGGGTAATGGCGTGGCCCTTGCCGCGGCGCAGCAGGGCCTTGTTCACCGGGTATGCCGCGAAGTACGCGATCACGAGGGACAGGGCCATGGAGCCCCAGAAGAGGGCGTCGAGCAGGCCGGCGTCCATGGCACCGGGGACCAGCCACATGACGAGGTTGTCCACGACCTCCATGGTGAGGATGGAGACGGTATCCGCGGCGAGCACGAGACGCAGGGCCCGACCCACGCTGATGCCGGCGCGCAGCAGGGGCAGGGAGGACAGGGCATAGCCGAACACGAAGGCCAGGGCGATGGCCACGGCGGTGCTGGTGACGTTGCCCCACCCGAACACGGTGGCCAGGATCAGGCCGAGGATCTCGCCGATGGAGCAGCCGGTGAGGCAGTGGAGGGTGGCGCTGGCGGCCATGTTGGACATGTCGTGACCTGCGGGGTTGGAGGGGGCGTGGTCGTGCATGTCGTGGCCCGAGAGGGAGTCCGAGTGATCGGTGGGGTGGGTGGTGGCGGGCGTGTTCATCTCTGTGACTATATACCCATAGGGGGTATATAGTCACAGGTAGGGACCCCCTTCCGGCCTGCGACCACCCCATATTCCCTCAGCTCCACGGCACCGAGCGTGGGGTGAGACGAGAGAGCTCTATCCCGCCGAAGGGAAGTCTCTCGACAGCCCATCCATGAAAAGTCAAAGGGCCCGCTCACGAAGCGCGCCTAAGCGCCCCTGTCTCTTCTCGCCGGGCACGCCCAGAGGAATCCAATTCAAGCCGAACACCCACCGGTATCATCGTGCGTGTTGGCCTGCTTGGGCCATGGAGCGAGGGATGACCAATGTGGCTGAGCCGTGGCCGCTCCCTCCGCGTGAACCCGGGTAGCTTCCTGTCAGGCACTGACAGGCACAGGCCAAGGTTCCAGCTCAGCTCGCTTCCGTACGACCGATGATTATTTACCCCACGTGGACGTTTCAGCGTCTGCAAGCACGTTGGTCCCCGACCGCACCAGATTTTGTGCTGCCCGCTCGGCCGGGCACAGCGCGCCAACTTTACGGGCTCTTCACAATTCGGGGTGTAGGTGTGGTCTGAATCCGCTGGCTTCGAGGAGTGCGCGGGCTATGTAGTTGGTGAGGTTGCGGAAGCCGAGGGCCAGGCCACGCAGGTGCTCGAGGCGACCGTTCACGGCTTCGGTAGGTCCGTTGCTCGTGCGCGGCCGGTCGAAGTAGGCCAGGACGTCGCAGGCGCGTCTGGTCAGGGTGCGGCCGAGCTTGCGCAGTTCTACCAACGCCTCAGGCACACTGTCGGCGAGGGCGTCGATCACGGAGCTCATCTCGACGCGGCCGGCTGCCCGGTCGGGGTGACGGTAGGCGGAGATCATCCTCTGGTAGATCCCCCAGGTGCACTCGACTTGCACGTGCCGGTCCCCAGCGAAGAGCTTGTCAAGGCGCTCGTGCTGGCGGTCGGTGAGCAGGTCAGCCCCGGTGTGCAGGGTCCGCCGCGCGGTGTAGAGCGGGTAGCCCTTGCGTCCGTGGTGTCCGTGCAGTTCCTGCTGGACTCGGCGGCGGCACTCATCGAGAGCGTCCCCGGCCAACCGGATGACGTGGAAGGGATCCATAACCGTGACGGCGTCCGGCAGCTCCTCGGTGGTGGCGGTCTTGAAGCCCGCGAACCCATCCATGGCCACGACCTCGATCCCATCGCGCCAAGCCTGGTCCCGCTCGGCCAGCCAGTCCTTGAACGCCTTCTTCGACCGACCTTCGACCACGTCCAGCAGGCGTGAGGGCCCGGTGCCGTCCCGGACCGGGGTGAGGTCGATGATCACGGTGACGTACTTGTCACCGCGCCGGGTGTGCCGCCACACGTGCTCATCGACCCCGACGACCTTGACACCGTCCAGGCGGGTCGGGTCCTCGATGAGCAGACGCCGGCCCTCAGCCAGGACCGCGTCGTTGGCGGTGTTCCACGCCACGCCCAGTCCTTCGGCAACTCGGGCCATCGACAGGTGGCCGACGACGATCCCGACCAGACCCCACCGCAGGCCGGCGCGGGAGATCTTGGCCCGCGGCGGCGCCGCAGCGGTGGTGTCCTGACGCCACACGTGCGAGCACTCCTTGCAGCGGTAGCGGCGCACGGTGAGCACCAGCGTGGTAGGGCGCCACCCGAACGGCTCGTGCGCCAACTCCCTGCTCACCGTGTCACGGGGCACGCCCTGGCAGCCGCACCGCCTGCACCAGTCGTCCGGCTCCACGACCCGGCACGCCAGCACGGACCGGTCAGGCTCGAGCAGCTGGCCGGTGACCTCCAGACCGAGGCCGTCGAGGCGGGTGAAGGTAGTCAGGTCAGGGCGCGTGAAGGTAGCGTCAGGCACGTCGAGGTCTTCCGGACGGGTTGTGTGAGAACTCCCATCATCGGAAGACCTCGACCCTCACCCCGACACCGACGCGCCGCCCCAGGTCGCACCACAGCTACACCCTCATCTGTGAAGAGCCTTCAAAGAGGTCTCCGTGAACGTGGGCGAGAACCGTGGCCCCCGCCCGCTCGTGCAGGTCGTCGACGTTCTGGGTAGAAATCCGCAGGTCCATGTCGGGGTAAGCCTGCCATTGGGCGATCGCCAAGTGCCCGGGGTGCGGCTGGGCGCCGCGCACCAGGGATGCACGCCAGGCGTACCACGCCCAGCACTGGGCGGGGTCGTCCTCCCAGGCCTCCGGTGTCGCCAGCTCCGTGGGATCGAAACGTTCCCACAACCCGGTCTGCGCATCGCGAAAGGTCGGAACACCGGATTCGGCAGACATCCCCGCGCCGGTCAGCACGGTCACCCGCCGTGCGTTACGGGCAAGCTCGAGGATCTCGGTGGGGATCTGCTCGGGGGAGGACATGCACCTCAGGCTAGCGCCCCACTGAGGGTTCCGGCAGGTGAGTCCGCCATGGGGATCTCGAGCGCGGACAAGCTCTCACAGGGTCGCTGGGGGCAGTGAATTATTTGTTACCCCTCTGTAACCGGCCTGGTCGGCTGGGTGAAACAGCCTGCCCGTAGGTTTCTTCGTAATGGTGACGACCGAAGGAGCCACGCATGTCACTGGATACGCGTCAACAAGGTCTGCTGGATGACCTTGACACACTCGCTGTCGATGAACCGTTACGGCACCGGCCCAACCGGTGGATCGACGGATACAACCCCGAGAACGAGACACAGTGGAATCGTGAGGGCCGGGGCATTGCCCGCCGGAACCTGAACTGGTCCATTTATGTCGAGTTCTTGGGTTTCGTGGTGTGGCAGCTTTGGTCCGTGGCCGTGGTGGCCATGCCCGCGGCCGGTTTCTCGCTGAGCACCTCGCAGCAGTTCTGGCTGATCTCGGTGCCCAGCCTCGTGGGCGCCACCATGCGTTTCCCGTACACGTTCATGGTTCCGATTTTCGGTGGCCGCATGTGGACGGTCATCTCCGCCCTGCTGCTCCTGCTGCCGGTCGTAGGCATGGGGATGTGCCTGGGCAACCCGGACACCCCGTTCGGTGTGCTGCTGGCGGTGGCCGCGCTCGCCGGTTTCGGTGGCGGCAACTTTGCCTCGTCGATGACCAACATCACCTACTACTTCCCGGCCAAGGAGAAGGGCTGGGCGCTGGGTCTGAACGCGGCCGGCGGAAACCTGGGCTCGGCCGTCGCGCAGTTCACCGTGCCGATTGTCATCACCGCCGGTGGTGTGCTGTTGACCGGTGGCCCTATGGTCAGCCTGGCCGGCTGGTTCTGGGTTCCGTTCATCCTGCTGGGTGCGGTTGGCGCGTACTACTGCATGAACAGTCTCTCCCACGCCACCGCGGACGTCAGCTCGTATCTGGCCGCCCTCAAACATGGGCAGTTGTGGGTCATCGCGGTGCTCTACATCGGTACTTTCGGGTCGTTCATGGGCTTCGCCAGTGTGTTCCCCAAGGTCATCGCGGACACGTTTCCGCAGTTCTCCGCCTTCACCATCGGCGCGGCCACACTGTCCCTGGCGTTCCTCGGCGCGCTGGTCGGTTCCCTGGCTCGTCCCTACGGTGGGAAGCTGGCCGACAAATTCGGCGGTGCCCGCCCGACGATCGCAGCGTTCGCTGTCATGGCCATCATGGCGCTGGCGATCATCGGGCTGCTGCGGCTGGGTAACTTCTGGCTGTTCCTGTTGGGCTTCCTGGTCCTCTTTATCGCCTCCGGCATGGGTAACGGTTCGACCTACCGGATGATCCCCACCGCGTTCTCGCTGGCCTACGGCGACGACCAGAAAGCCACGCGCGCCGCGGCGTCGTCGTTGGGCATCATTTCCGCGATCGGTGCCTACGGCGGGTTCCTGATCCCGCAGGTACTTCGCATCGTCCACGAGAACACGGGCGGGTACGACGGCGCATTTATCGGTTTTGCCGCCGGGTACCTGGTGCTGCTGGCCATCACGTGGGGCGTCTACGCCCGCAAGGGCACCACGTTCGGAGACGGTCGTGTCTGAATCCCTCATCACCCAAGAACCGCCCGCGAGCCACGGGGTGGCCAGCCATTGCCCGTACTGCGCCCTGCAGTGCGCCATGACACTGACCCCCAACTCGGACGCGAGCGAACCCGTGACGGTGACCGGGCGCGAGTTCCCGACCAACCGCGGCGGACTGTGCCGCAAGGGCAGCTCCGCGGCCAAGGTCCTGGGCCTGGGGGATCGGATCACCCAGCCGATGATCCGCACGGCCCACGGACTGGAACCCACCACGTGGGACCACGCGCTGACAGCGATCACCGAGGCGATCCGGGGCACCCAGCGTGAGCACGGCCGCGACGCGGTGGGGATCTTCGGAGCCGGTGGGCTCACCAACGAGAAGGCCTACGCACTGGGCAAGTTCGCCCGCGCGGTGCTGCGAACCAGTCGGATCGACTACAACGGCCGGTTCTGCATGTCTTCGGCGGCGGCCGCCGGTAACCGGGCCTTCGGTTTGGACCGCGGCCTACCGTTCCCACTAACCGATCTGGACCGCGCGCACGCCGTGCTACTGATCGGCTCCAATGTGGCGGACACCATGCCCCCGTTCGTCCAGCACCTGGCCTCCGCGCGGGAGCACGGCGGGCTGTTCGTGATCGACCTGCGCGAGTCCGCCACCGCGGACCTGACCCGCTCGGAGGAACGCGAGTGCGGGATCCACCTGGCACCGACCCCCGGAACCGACCAGGAACTACTGCTGGGCCTGATCCACGTGGTCATTGCCGAGGGCCTCTACGACGCCGCCTACGTGGCCTCCCGCACCAATGGTTTCGCCCGGCTCAAGCGCACCGCCCAGCGCTACTGGCCTGAACACGTCCAGAGCCTCACCGGTGTCCCCGCCGCCAAGATCCGGGCGGTCGCCCGCGGGCTGGCCACGGCCAAGGACAGGGGCGCGTTCGTCCTGACCGGGCGCGGCGTGGAACAGCACACCAATGGCTCGGACACCACCAGCCTCGCCATCAACCTGGCCTTGCTGCTGGGGCTGCCGGGCCGCGAACCCGGCGGGTACGGCACCGTGACCGGGCAGGGCAACGGCCAGGGCGGGCGCGAACACGGTCAGAAGTGCGATCAGCTGCCCGGCTACCGTTCCATCAACGACCCGCAGGCCCGAGCGCACGTGGCCTCGGTGTGGGGCATCGATGAGCAGGACATCCCCGGTCCGGGGATTGACGCCACCCAACTGTTGCTCTCGTGCGGCACCGACCACGGGGTGCGCACACTGATGATTCACGGCTCCAACCCCGTGGTCTCCGCCCCGAATGCCACACGGGTGACCCGTGCACTGGCCGACCTGGATTTCCTGGTGGTCAGTGACTTCGTGCTGTCGGAGACCGCTCAGCTGGCGCACGTGATCCTGCCGGTGGCGCAGTGGGCGGAGGAAGAAGGCACCATGACCAACCTGGAGGGCCGGGTCATCCGCCGTCGTAGGGCGCTGCCGTTGCCCGGCGCCGCGCGCGACGAGCTGGCCGTGCTGGCCGAGCTGAGCACCCGGTTGGGTTCCACCATGTTCTTCGGAACGGCGGAGCAGATGTTCGAGGAGCTCACCCGAGCCTCGGCCGGTGGCCGCGCGGACTACTCGGGTCTCAGCTACGACCTGCTCGACCAGGAGAGGGCGTGCTATTGGCCCTACCCGGCGGGCAGCGCGGGCACACCGCGCCTGTTCCGGGACTCGTTCCCCACCGCGGACGGCCGTGCCACCCTGGCGGACGTGTCCCCCCGGGCGATTGCCGAGCGGATCTTCGACGGGGCCGAGCTGACCCTGATCACAGGCCGCCTGCTGGGCCACTACCAGTCGGGTGCCCAAACTCGACGGGTCCCGGAACTGCTCGCCTCGGATCCTGACGGGCGAGTCGAGATCAACCCGGAGACCGCCCACCTCTACGGGGTGGTCGAGGGGCAGCTGCTCACTTTGCACAACGAGCGGGGAACCGTGCAGGCCCGGGCTCGGCTGTCCCGACAGATCCGCCGCGACACCCTGTTCATGCCCTTCCACTTCGCAGGGTCCAACAGTGTGAACCGTTTGGTCTCCTCGGCCACGGACCCGCTGTCCAAGATGCCGGAATTCAAAGCCACCCGCGTGTGGGTGTCCCAGGAGGAACAGTGCGTCGCATAGTCATCATCGGTTTCGGCCCGGTGGCCGCCCGCCTGATCGAAGAACTCGAGGAACCCCTTGCCCAGAGCCGGGTGCACGTGTGCGTGATCGGGAGCGAGCCGGAAGGTGCCTACAACCGCATCCTGCTGGCCAACCTGGTCACCGGGCATAGCACCCCGCAAGACCTGGACCTCGCGTGCGATGAGACCAACTTCCCGGAGGGGGTAACGTTCCTCACGGGTACCACGCTCAGCGACATTTCCTTGGACGGGCAGTACCTTCACACCACTGATGACCGGTTGATCTCCTTTGACGATCTGATCTTCGCCACCGGAGCGCGCGCCGTTCTGCCGCGGGTCCCCGGATTGGACGTTCTGGACACGGATCCGTGCCACCTGGATTCCATCCCCCTACCCGGAGTGCACCCCTTGCGGGACATGTCCGACGCTCGGCGGTTACGCGAGGTGGTCGAGACGGGCCAGGATGTCCTGGTCCTCGGCGGTGGGATTCTGGGGATCGAGCTTGCGCTCAACCTTGCCGAGCACGGAGTGCAGGTGAGCTTGATCCACCGTGGGCAGGACCTGATGCCGCGGCAGCTGGATCCTGACGCCAGCCGAATGCTGGCCCACGTGCTGAGGCAGGCCGGTATCCAGGTGATCCCCGGGGGCATCAACGGCGTGCGCAGTGAGGGTGGTCGCTTCACGGGGGTCGTCTTGGACGATGGAACCGTGCGAGAAGCCGGCGCGTTGATTCCGGCCATCGGAGCGCAGCCCCGTACCGAGTGGGCCAAGAAAGTGCGGCTACCGACCCATCGTGGGATTTTGGTCGATCATCAGTTGCGGGTCCACGGCACCTCGAACATCTACGCGATCGGTGACTGCGCGGAGGTGCTGTGCAGCAATCCCGTGTGCCCAGAATGTATGGCTATCGACTACCAGGATTCCGCCCCGAGCGGGCTGATCGGCCCGGGGTGGCAGCAGGCGCAAGCCCTGGCGGACATTCTGGACGGCACCCACAACCGCGTTCCTTCACAGGTGTCGCAACTGATCACCATGAAGTCGCAGGCCGTGAGCCTCACCGCTGCGGGCTCGGTGCACGCTCGAGCCTTCGAGCAGCCGAGAGTCGACGTGGCCACCTGGGAGGACCCACGCACCGGGCGTTACCTCAAGGTGGTCTCGCGCGATCGGAACATCCTCGGATTCGTGGCTCTGGGGGCGCCGGAGGCCGGTGCCGAACTGGCCATGCTGTTCGAACGATCCGGTGCCGCCCCGGGTGACCCTTCCGTGTTGCTTGCCGCGGACACCCCGAGCGGCGCGGATACCGCACCGGAACTGACCCCGGAGTCCATCATCTGCCGGTGTGCGGGGGTGGCCCTGGCACCCATTCAGCAGGCCGTGTCCGCCGGAGCCACCACCGTGGCCGAGGTCTCCAAATGTTCCCGCGCCGGCACCGGTTGCGGCGGGTGCAAGGACAAACTCGAATCCGTGGTCTCCCAAGCCATGGCAGCCTGAGCCGCCACACCGACCACTTGTATGCACCACAGTCGCCAAGGAGAACCGCCATGACCGTTCTGACTCGCGAGACCCACTCCACCGCCGTCGAAACCCTCACCTGGACCCCCGTGGTCGAAGAACACCGTCTGGAACGTGACGTCGGCGCGGCCGCCCTGCTCAAGGGCCGCCACATCGCCCTGTACCGGACCTGGAACGACCGGCTGTACGCGAGCTCCAACGTGGACCCGGACACCGGTGCCTCCGTGCTCTCCCGCGGGATTGTCGGCGAATCAGGTGGCGTCCCCACCATTGCCTCGCCCCTGCTCAAGGCGGTCTTCAACCTGGAAACCGGTGAGTGCCTGACCAATGACGAGCTGTCCGTGGAGACCTACCCCGTTCGAGTGGTCGACGGAATCATCCAGGTCGGCCTGGATTTCTAGGTCCGACGCAGGCGCAATTTACACGGCCGTAAGAAAGTGACAACGGCCGGGTGACATTCGATTTCTACCGTGGAGACACGTTCCAACTCCTAGGAGAACCCCATGCCCGAACTCATCAACATCCGCGACCTCCCGACCTCCGTGTCTGAACGCAGGGTCGTGGTGGTCGGCGCGGGGCCCGCAGCACACCGCTTCGTCACGGCCCTGCGCGGGCGCGGCGACCGCAGCGACGTCGTCGTCCTGGGAGAAGAAAGCGTGGCTCCCTACGACCGCGTCAACTTGGCCAAGCACTGGGACCCGGACCACGATCTGAGCCTCACCAACGTGGGTATGTGGAACGAACGGACCCACCTGGTCACCAATGCGTGGGTCAACAGCATCGACCCGGAGCGCAAGAGCGTGCACGTCAACGGTGAGACGGAACTAGCCTACGACGAATTAGTGCTCGCGACCGGTTCGGCCGCCACCATGCCTCCGTTGCCCGGCAATGACCTGGCCGGAGTCTACGTCTACCGCACCGTGAACGATGTCGATCGGATGCGGGCCAACGTTGAGGCCCTCAGTAGCGCCCGCGGCCCCGAGAAGCCGCCCCAGGCCGTGGTGATCGGCGGCGGACTGCTGGGTCTCGAGGCCGCCGGCGGGTTGGTCAAGTACGGGTTCGAAACCCATCTGGTGCATTCGCGGGACTGGCTGATGTCCTCGCAACTGGACGAGGGCGGCGGGCGGACCCTGAACCGGGCCATCGAGCAGCGCGGGATCGAATTACACCTGGGACAGCGCCCCAGCGCGGTGCTGCCCGCCGCCGCGGACCCGTCCACCGTGGGCGGGGTGGCGGTGGGCGAGGATCTGATCGAGGCGGACCTCGTGGTGTGGGCCATTGGCATCACGCCCCGTGACGAGCTGGCCCGCGACGCCGGTTTGGAGACCGCGCCCAACGGTGGCGTGCCCATCGACACCGCGTGCCGCACCGCGACCCCCGGGATCTGGGCGATCGGTGAGGTAGCCAGCTTCGACGGAACGTGCGTGGGCCTCGTGGCACCGGCCAACGCCATGGCCGAGGTGGTGGCCGCGCAGTTGACCGGCGGTGACGACGAATTCACCGAGATCGACGACGCCACCAAGCTCAAGCTCCACGGCCTGGACGTGGCCTCCTTCGGCGACTCGCTGTCCCGGAAGAGCGGGACCCTGGACGTGGTCATGTCCGACCCGGTCGAGGGCGTCTACCAGAAACTCGTCCTTTCCGACGACGCCAGGACCCTGCTGGGCGGGGTGTTCGTGGGGGACGCGGAACCGTACGCGAGCCTGCGCGCGCTGCTGGGCCGCCAACTGCCCGGAGCGCCCAGGGCCTATCTTTCCGGCGGTGGCGACGTTCCCGACGCGGAAATGCCCGACGATCTGGTGGCGTGTTCGTGCAACAACGTGACCGTGCACGAGATCAAGCAGGCCGTGGGTCAGGGCTGCCACGACCTGGCCTCGGTCAAGAAGTGTTCCAAGGCCGGGACGCAGTGCGGATCGTGTGTGGGACTGGTCGGCAAGATCATGACCAAGGAAATGGAAGGCGCCGGTCTCGAAATTTCCAAAAGACTGTGCGAGCACTTCGAACTGTCCCGTCCCGAGCTGTTCGAGGCCATCAGGTTGTCCCGCCTGACGAGCTTCACCCAAGTCATCGAGAAAATCGGGACAGGCCGCGGTTGCGACATCTGCAAGCCGGTTGTCGCCAACATTCTGGCCACCGCCTTCCACGAGCACGTGTTGGACGGCGGCCGCGACGGACTGCAGGACACCAACGACCGTGCTCTGGCCAACATGCAGAAAGACGGCACGTATTCAGTGGTCCCGCGCATCCCCGGGGGCGAAATCACCCCCGAGAAGCTCGCGGTGATCGCCCAGGTGGCCAAGGAGTTCAACCTCTACACCAAGATCACCGGTGCTCAGCGGATCGACCTGTTGGGCGCGCGCTTGGAGCAGTTACCGCAAATCTGGCAGCGGCTGATCGACGCGGGCATGGAATCCGGTCAGGCCTACGGAAAGTCGCTGCGCGCGGTCAAGTCCTGCGTGGGTTCGGCGTGGTGCCGCTACGGCGTGCAGGATTCCGTGGGCATGGCCGTGCATTTGGAGAACCGATACCGCGGACTGCGTAGCCCGCACAAGCTCAAGATCGGCGTCTCCGGGTGCGCCCGTGAGTGCGCCGAGGCGCGCGGCAAGGACGTGGGGGTGATCGCCACGGACAAGGGCTGGAACGTCTACGTGGGCGGTAACGGCGGGTTCACCCCCCGGCATGCGGAACTGCTCGTGAGCGACGTCGATGACAGGATGCTGGTCAAGGTCATCGACCGGTTCTTCATGTATTACATCCGCTCCGCCGAGCGGCTGCAGCGCACCGCACCGTGGGTCGAGTCCTTGGAGGGCGGCATGGACCATCTCCGCGAGGTAATCCTGGAGGACTCGCTGGGGATCTGCGACGAACTGGAATCGGCCATGGGCGATCTAGTGGCCGACTACCGCGATGAGTGGGCCGAAACCCTCAACGACCCGGTGAAGCTGGCGCGTTTCACGCCGTTCATCAATGACCCGCAGGCAACGGACGAGACCATCGTGCAGGTGCCCGAGCGCGGGCAGGTGCGTCCGGCGACCGCCGGTGAGCGCGTGATGATCTCCGGGCCGACCATCGGGATCGGTGCATGAGTGATTTCGACTGGAACGGTTGTCCGGTCCTGCTCGTGGGAACCGGCCCGGCCGCGCCGCTGGAGGTCGCCCGGCTGATCCGCGCCGGTGCCAGGGTGAGCGTTGCGGGCACCGCGGAGCAACTGTGTGCCCGCGGGGATGCGCTGGCTAGGGTGGCCCGGCGGCTGGGTGTGAAAGCGGACCCGGCCCGGGAATCGGTGCGCACCGCGTTGGAAGCCTGCACCTTCGTGGGCGCGGAGGCCGCGGACTTCGACGCCGACGCTGCAGCGTCCGGTGCCGCGGCCGTGGTGTGCGCCGCCGACGACGCCGCGGAGACCAAGCGGTGGCGTGCCTTGAGCAGGAGGCACGGCAAACCGTTCTCGACCCTGCGCTCGGGCAGGCCCGGTGTGGCCCTGGTGGGTGGTGGTCCCGGTGACCCGCAGTTGATGACGGAGGCGGCCCGGCAGCACCTGATGCGGGCGGACGTGGTGCTCTACGACAAACTGGCACCCACCGCGGTGCTCGAGCAACTGTGCCCGGGAGCCCTGCTGGTGAACGTGGGTAAGGACCCCGGCCATCACAAGATGCCCCAATACTTGATTGAACGGGCCCTGGTGGAGTTCGCCCGCGCCGGGGCGTGTGTGGTGCGTTTCAAGGGCGGGGACCCGTTCGTGTTCGGCCGCGGCGCCGAGGAACGGCGGACCCTGCAGGGGGAGGGCATCGAGGTCACTGTGGTCTCCGGGATCAGTTCGAGTATCGCGGTGCCCGCGGCTGCCGGTATCCCGGTCACGTGCCGCGGCATCAACCGCTCCTTCACCGTTATCTCCGGTCATGAGGTGCCCGCTCCCGACGAGCTGGAAGGCCTGGTCAAGGTGGGCGGCACCCTGGTGGTGCTCATGGGGTTGGCGCACCTGCCCGAGCTCATGGCCGGTCTGGTGAAGCACGGCCTGGATCCGGAATTGCCCGCCGCGGTGGTCGAAAAGGGTTCCACACAGCGGCAGCGGGTCTTTGCATCCGCAGCGCGCTCCATTGCGCGTGTGGTATCCGACGAGGGAGTGAGCTCCCCTGCGATCGTCGTGCTGGGGCACGTGGTCGAACTGGGCGATGACCTCGCGCGGTTGATCGAGAGAGTTTCAAACGAGCGCTCAGAAGAGTCTGAGCCACTGAAGTCTCCGCTCACACGCGGGCCCACCGCGGAACCCGCAGCCGAAATTCGGGACGGCGGGATCCCGGGCCGGGGGATTCGCGATGGTCGGATTCAGGAGGAACCTGGGACGGCGTCGTCGACGGTCAAGGCGAGCGAGAAGGTGCTCGTGGCTCCGTCGGATTCCCTGACCGGCTTCGTGATCGCTGTGACCGCCTCACGCCGGGCCGAGGACCAGGCGGAGGCTTTCGAACGGCGCGGCGCCACCGTGCTCAAGGCGCCTACCATGCGCATCGTGCCCACCGAGAACGACGAGACGCTGCACCGGGCCTCCGCCCAGGTGATCGAGGACAAACCGGGGGTGCTGCTGGTCACCACGGGGCACGGTGTGCGCGGATGGTTCGAGGCTGCGGAGGCCGGTGGAACACGATCCCAACTGTGTGCGGCGCTCGAGGGCGCTGACATCCTCGTGCGCGGAGCCAAGGCCCGTGGGGCCATCAAGAGCCTCGGGCTCGTGGAGCAGGGGGTTGCATCGCAGGATTCTACGAGCTCCCTGGTGGACCTGGCACTGAGCCGCGGCGTGGCCGACAAACACGTGGTGTTCCAACAACACGGGGCCGTGGACCACGCACACGTGGAACGCCTCGAACGCGCCGGCGCGCGCCTGACCGTAGTCCAGCCCTATCGATGGGAACAGCCCCGTGATGTGGCCGCAGTCTCCCAGCTGATGCTGGCAATCATCAAGGAACACGTCAACGCCGTGACCTTCACCTCCGCCCCCGCGGTGGAAGCGCTATTCGAACGCGCCCAGAAGGAAGGGACCATGGAGCCATTGCTCGAAGCACTGCGTCACCGTGTGCTCAGCGTGGCCGTGGGGCACGTAACCGCGGAGCCGTTGCAGCGGGCGGGAATCACACCGCTGATCCCGGACCGCCCCCGCATGGGGTCCCTGGTGCGGGCACTGACCACCCACCTGGAAAGACAGACCGTGGACCTGCCGCACACGCCGTTCGGACAGGTCACCCTGCGCGGCGCGCATCTGCTGTGCGGGGAACGCCGCGTGGAACTGCCCTCCCACCTGGCCAACATCACACGCGTGGTGATGCAGGCCGCAGGGGACTTGGTGACTCGCCAGTCCATCCGCCGTGAAGTGCCCGCGGCGCCCAGCGACCACGCCATCGACATGGCCATATCCCGGATCCGAAAACTCACCGGGGAACCCAAACTGATCCTTACGGTCTCCAAGATGGGATTCCGGGCCAACGTGAGCCTGTGACACAGCGGGGGCCGTGGCCGTGGTTGCGTCCTTGGCGCCCGCTTCCACGCTTGCGGTCCTTGCGTTGGGAGGTCCCGGTGTGAGGTCTGGGCGCTCACAAGGTGGCGGCGACGGCGGCGGCCAGCCGCGCATCAGAGGTGTACAACGCGGTCGTGTCGAAGGTCGAGGCGGTGCTCATGATCTCGTCCGCGCCGGTACGCACGAGCAATTCACTGATTGCGCTCAAAACCTGGTCCTCGGTCCCCGCGATCACGGGGGCCAATGCCTTGGCCACGTTGCGTTGCTGCCGTTGCGTCAGGGAATCCGGTAGCGACGTCGTCGGCTCGAGCGGCGGAAAAGCTCCCGTGAGGCGCGATTCGGACATGGCCCACGCTTCGGGCAGAGAGAGTTCGCGCGCCTCGGAGGGAGAATCCGCAACAAAGATCTCCGTGGAAGCGATCAGGTACGGCTCGTCCAGTTGCTCGCTGGGGCAAAAGGTGGAGCGGTACTCGTCGAAGGCCTCCGGCCCGGCGGTGAGCAACGGTCCACCGACCACCGCCGGCAGACCCAGGCGCGCCGCGATCTTCAAGCCACTTCCGGTCCCCAACACGAATAGCGGGATGTGGCCGTTGTGGGCCGGGCGCATCGTGATATCCGCCCTGCCGGTCAGGTATTCGCGTACGGCTTCAATGGCGGATGCGAAGTCTTTCGGTGGCGCGGACATGGTGCCCAGGGCCCTGCGCACGGGCTCAGTGAACCCCAGGGAACGCCCAAGTCCAAGGTCGAACCGTTGCCCGTGCAGGGCCTGACTCGTGCCACTTGAGAGCTCCTGGCTGACTTGGCCGGTGTTGTCGCTGGTCAGGGTCCTGTGGCGGGGGTCGGCGACACACTAATCGGGTGGGTAGGGTCGGACCGTGGTGTTCGTGCGTAAGGTCCGGACGGCGTCGGGGGCGACGGCGGTGCAGATCGCTGAGCGCCGGGGCGGGCGGGACAAAGTCCTCGAGCACCTGGGCTCAGCGCACACCGGTGACCTGGGTCGTGGGGTCATGTCGTCCTCCTGCTGAGCTGTGTAAAGCGTGCTTGACTATAGTCAAGCACGCTTTACACGCGTCGACAAGAGCCCCGCACCCAGCACCCAGGCGCCAGCACACGCCCACCCGGCCCCGCGGCGTCGTCGCCCCCGCCCAGCCGCACAACCAAAAGGGGCCCGCGGCACACGCCACGCGCCCCGAAAGAGCGAACCTCAGTCCACCACGAGCCGCCCCCGCTTGGCGTGCGGGTGCCGGCCGTGCACCGCGTGGTACAGCACAGCGGCAACGACTACCAGCACGGCGAGAACCGCGTACATGGCCCCGAAACCGGCGGCGGAGAGCAACAGACCCAGAATCACGGGACCCACGCCCACGCCCACGTCCATGAGCAACAGCAGCGTGGAGATGCCGGTGCCCAGCTTGTGGGCGGGCACCGCGCTCACGGCGATGGCCTGCGCGGCCGGCATGAGGGTGCCGTAGCCCAGACCGGTCATGGCGCCGGCCACGACCACCTGCCAGTCCTGGTTCGCCACCGCCAGGATGCCCAGGGCCACAGCGAAGCAGACGAGGCCCAGGTAGACCACCACGTTGTCGCCGCGCTGGTCCTGCACCTTGCCCAGCACCAGGCGCATGATCAGCATGGCCACGGCGTACGCCACGAAGAACAGAGCCGCGCCGGTGGTGACTCCGCGGACCTCGGCATAGGCGTTGAGGTAGGTGATGACGCCCGCGTAGCAGACGCCCACCACCAGCATGAAGGAGCCGATGGGCAGCACTGCCGGGTGGGCGATGTCGCTGAGCGAGAAGGCGGCGCGCTGCTTGTCCATCTCCTGGTTGGCCTGGGCCTCACGCTTGACCAGGGGCTCCCGCAGGAAGACACCCAGCACCAGGCCGAGCACGGCGGTGACGAGGGTCGTCCAGAACAGCCACGTGTAGTTCAGCGAACCCACCAGGAAGAGCCCCAGCGCGGGCCCCACCGCAGTGGCCAGCGTAGTGCCCAGCGCGAAGTACCCGGTGCCCTCGCCGCGGCGGGAGTCGGGGATCACGGACTGCGCGATCGTCATGACGGCGGTGCTCGCGAACGCGTACCCGAAGCCGTGCAGCAGACGCACCCCGATCAGCACGGGCAGAGACCCGGCAGGCAGGTACAGCGCGCACGCGACCACCACGACCACGAGCGCGATCAGCAGCATCTTCCGGCGGCCAAGGATGTCCACGAGGTATCCGGAGACCAGCCGCGCGACGGTCGCCCCCACCACGAACGCACTGGACGCGAAGCCGCCCACGGCGTCCGAGGCGGCAAAGCTCTTCACCGCGTACAGCGCCATGGTGGTGACCAGCATGTAGAAGGTCAGGTACTGCAGGAAGTTGACCACCCACGCCACCACGAACGTGGGCGTGACCAGCCGTGCCGGGCCCGCCGAGTGCGCGGGACCGGGCGTGGCCTGCTCCACCACAACCGGCAGTTGACCTGTGGGAACGTCGTCCTTCGCGTCGACCGACACGGGCACCTCCTGGAGTTTTTGGGTTTGTATAGTGCAAGATATTACCCCAGGATTTGTATTATGCAATTATTGCCGACGACCCCGCTCCCCTGCTTTTCCGTCCCGCCTACCGTTGAGAGCTGCCACGGCGGCAGCCCCTCGGAAGCCGTCCACCCGGGGATGAAAGGATGGAACCGTGCACAGCGATGACTCAGTGAGCGAACTCGTCTACGAGAACATGCTGCTCTCGAGATACGCCCTCCAGGGAGCACCACCCCAGTCCCGCCGGGAGGCGCTGGACCGCAGCTCCACCGTGCTCCTCGCCCGTCTGCAGGCCGGCGGCCCCATGAGCGTGGCCGAGCTGGCTCAGTCCTTCGGCCTGGACATCTCCACCGTCCACCGGCAGGTCGCAGCCGCCATGAAGAGCGGTCTGATCGAGCGCATCAAGGACCCTGAGGGCGGCGTCGCCAAGAAGCACCAGCCCACCGAGGAGGGCGTGCACCGTCTTGTGGAGGAACTGGAGGTCCGCCGCGAGTCCTACCAGCGTTTCATTGCGGACTGGCCGCAGGAGGACGTCACCGCGCTGGCCCGTCTCACCCGCCGCTTCAACGAGAGCGTGGAGGCCACCCTCGGCCACAGCTGGCCGCGCGACTACCCCACCGAGTCCTAGCGCACGACGCCGCCCGGGCCGTCCTCAGCACCCCTCCACCTCCGCGATCAGCAGCGCCACGTGCAGGGACGTCCGCGACTCCGGATCGTCCAGCGACACCCCCAGCCTGCGTTCCAGCCGGGCCAACCGCCCGTAGAGCGCCGGGCGGGAGAGGTGGATCCGCTGGGCCAGCAGGCTCTTGTTCCCGCCGCACGCCAGGAACTGTGTCAACAGCTCACGGTCCTCGTGGCGCTCCACGTCCAGGACGCTCCCGAGTTCCGCGCGCGCGAACATCTGCACGCGCTCGTCCCCGCGCAACATCGCGAGCAGCCCGCGCAGCCGCACGTCCTGTGCGCGGAAGCACCGCCGCCGCGCGGAACCGGAGCGCACAGAACCGGACCGGGCGGCGTCCTGCCGTGCCGCGCGGTCCGCCACGGTCCCGTCCTGCGAGGGGCCACCTTCCGCGCAACCGTCCCGCGCGAGCAGGGACACCGCGGCCTCCGCGATCATTCCGGCCTCGTCCAGGCGGGCGGCCGCGCCAATCATCCCCGACTCTGGATCGGAGACCCCCGCGAGCACCCGCCACGCTCCCTCCAGGCGCTGCTCCGCCGCCGTAAGCACCCGTTCCACCACGGCGTCCTGAGGGGTGCGCGCGGCCAGCGGCACCAGCACGGCCGCGGAGGCAGCGCCAAGACGGCCAGCAAGCGCCGTCGTGCGCTCCCGGCCCAGCGCCCACGCGAGCGCATCGGGCACGGCGCCGCCGCCCTGGTGCTCGCCCAGCGGACCCGCCCCCGGGCGCTCCCAGCGCACGACCACTGGCAGCCACGCGGCCGGGGCCGCCTCGCTCAGCACCCCGTGGCGCAGCACGCCGATCCCGAGTTCGTGCGCACGCCGCCGCGCGGAGTCCTCGTCCACGTTCCACGGGCGCCGAAGCTCGTGCAGCAGGGCGGTCTCCGCCTGGCGCTTCTCATTGCGGCGGCTGCGCTCGGACAGCAGCGTGAGCGCCACCGCCTGCCCCGCCCGCTCCAGCACGGTGGCGCGCAACGCGGGCCCGGCACCCCGCGGCTCGGCAGACAGCCACCCGACCGTCTCCCTCGCGACCACCACGGGAACGGTCCCCCCCTGTCCTCCGGTGACGACGACGCCGCACGCCGCCGCCACACGACCTCGGCACCCAGTAGCCGCCCGGCTTCCGCAACGATCCGCTGGACCGGGGCAGCCTCCAGGGTCAGCTGGGTGAAGACCTCGTGGATGCGGCGGTCCGTCTCCAGCTGCTCGAGCTGGCGCGCGGCGATCCGGCGGTGCACCTCCTGCGTGACGGCCACGAACCGCACTTGGCGGCTCAACAGGTACACGGGCAGCTCCCGGTGAGCGGCCGCCGCGCGCAGCACCCGCACCACGGGCTCCCGCCCGGAGAGCACCTCGACCGCGAGCGCTCCGGTGAGGGCGCCATGGACAAGGTCGTGCTGATCGGACTGGCCGTGGTCGTGGCACCGTTCACCGTCCTGGCCATCATTGGGCGCGTCATCGGGGGCTTCTAGACCCGCTCCGCCGCAGACCCACCCCAGGTCCGGGGCCACGGCTGACGAGCCCCTCCGTGCGTCATAGGGTGGAGGCATGACTCGGATCACCAGCTTCACGCGACAGGGACTCACATTCGACGTTCTCGACCAGGGCCCGGAGGACGGCCCCGTGGTCCTGTTGCTGCACGGTTTCCCGCAGGATGCCCGCGGCTGGGACGACGTCGCCGCACGGCTGAACGCGCAGGGGCTGCGCACTCTCGCCATGGACCAGCGTGGGTACTCCCCGGGCGCCCGACCCACCGAGCTGGCCGCGTACCGCCGCGAGGAGCTCTCCGGGGACGCGCTGGCCCTCGCGGACGAGGCCGGAGCGGAGCGGTTCCACCTGGTGGGCCACGACTGGGGTGGGGTGCTCGCCTGGGACATCGCCCAGCGCGCACCGGAGCGGGTGACCTCGCTGACCGTGCTGTCCACCCCGCACCCCACCGCGCTCGGGCACGCGCTCAAGACCCCGGACCAGGTCAAGAAATCCTGGTACATCGGCATGTTCCAGATCCCCGCCGCACCGGAGCGTCTGCTCGCCGGTCGCGTGGGAACCCTCACCCGCCGTGCGGGCATCCCCGAGGAGGCCGCGGAACGCTACGGGCGTCGCTTCGCCACCGCGGACGACCTGCGCGGGCCCATCAACTGGTACCGCGCTATGCTGCGCAAGGACGGCGTGACCGGTAAGAATGCCGGAAACGGCATCATCACCATGCCCACCACGTTTGTGTGGGGCAACCGGGATCCCGCCCTGGGCCGAACGGCCGCCGAGGAGACCGAGGTGTACGTGCACGCGCCGTACGAGTTCATCGAGCTCGATGCCGGGCACTGGCTGCCCGAGCGCGAGGCCCCCGCGGTGGCCGAGGCCATCGTGGACCGCATATCCTCCGTCACGTCCGACTGACGCCGAACGGCCGGGGCAGTTCTCACCGTCAGGACCCCGGGGAGCCCAGCACCTCCAACACGGCGTCCCCGTACTCGGCGAGCTTCTTGGCGCCCACTCCGCTGATGCCGCTGAGCTGCGCGGTCGAGGCGGGGGCGGCCTCCACGATGCCGACGAGCGTGGCGTCCGAGAACACCATGTAAGGCGGGATCTGCTTCTCCTTGGCCACCGATGTCCGCCACTCCCGCAGCGCCTCGAAGGTCTCCTTCGCGGCCTCGTCCAGGGTGTCTGCGGCCCGCGAGCGCCCGCTGCCCCCGCTGCTGCGGGCGCGTCCGTTCGCGCGCGCCGTCGGCGCCCTGTCCACCGCCAGCTCCAGGGCGCCCTCACCGCGCAGCACGGGTCCGGCCTCCGGGCCGGGAACGAGCACGCCGAAATCACCGACGGCCTCCACGACCCGGCGGGCAAGCAGCTGCCGCAGTACCGAGCGCCACTCCCGCTCGGAGAGGTCCTGCCCGATCCCCCACACGCTCAGCTCCTGGTGGCGCGACGCCTCCGTGCGCTCGTTGCTGCGGCCCAGCAGGATGTCGAAGACCTTGCCGGAACCGAACTGCTCACCGCGTTCGCGTTGCAGCCTGATGAGCGTGGACAGCAGCTTCTGGGCGGGCACGGTGGCGTCCCAGACCTTGGGCGGGTTCAGGCACGTGTCGCAGTTGCCGCACGGCTCGGAGTCCTGGCCGAAGTACCGCAGCAGCTGCACACGACGGCAGTCCGTGGTCTCGCACAGGGCGAGCATGGCGTCCAGGTGCGAGCGCGCATTGCGTTTGTGCAGGTCAGATCCGTCTCCCTGGTCGATCATGCGCCGCTGGTTGACCACGTCGCCCAGGCCGTACGCCATCCATGCCGTTGCGGGCATACCATCGCGGCCGGCGCGGCCTGTCTCCTGGTAGTACCCCTCGATGCTCTTGGGCAGGTCCAGGTGGGCGACGAAGCGGACGTCCGGCTTGTCGATGCCCATGCCGAACGCGATCGTGGCGACGACGACGATTCCCTCCTCCCGCAGGAACCGCATCTGCGTGTCCTGGCGCACTGCGGCGTCGAGACCCGCGTGGTAGGGCATGGCGTCGACCCCGCGGGCGCCGAGCCACGCGGCAGTGGACTCCACGCTCTTGCGGGACATGCAGTAGACGATGCCCGCCTCCCCCGGGTGCTCCGACTGGATGAGCCGCAGCAGCTGGTCCTTCGCGCGGTCCTTGGACTCGATCCGGTACTGGATGTTGGGGCGGTCGAAGTTGGAGACGAAGTGCCGCGCGTTCTCCATGCGCAGCCGCTCGGTGATCTCCTGGTGGGTGGCCCGGGTGGCGGTCGCGGTGAGTGCGATGCGGGGAACATCCGGGAAGGCGTCCGCAAGCACGGACAGCCCCATGTAATCGGGGCGGAAGTCATGCCCCCACTGGGAGACGCAGTGCGCCTCGTCGATCGCGAACAGGGCGATCGGTGCGCGCTTCAGCAGCTCAACGGTGCGCGGCAGGATGAGCCGTTCGGGGGCCATGTAGAGCAGGTCAATGTCCCCGGCGAGAAGCTGCCGCTCCACCTCCTGCGCCTCGTAGGGCTCCAGGGTGGAGTTGAGGTACGCGGCGCGGATGCCCACGGCCTCGAGCGCGGCCACCTGGTCCGCCATGAGCGCGATCAGCGGGGAGACCACCACGCCCGTGCCGTCCCGCAGCAGGGCGGGGATCTGGTAGCACAGGGACTTGCCGCCGCCGGTGGGCATGAGCACGACCGCGTCCCCGCCGGCCACCACCTGCTCGATGATCTCCGCCTGCTCCCCACGGAAGGCGTCGTACCCGAAAACCTCCTGTAGGACACCCAGGGATGTGGTGGCTGTGGCGGAGGAAGTCATGCCTCCAGGGTAGGTGCTGAGTACTGGAGCTCAGGGCGCGGGGAGTCCAGGTGTGCAGGACGTCTCAGCGGTGAATGATCGTCGGGGGCAGGCCCGGCCCATGGAACCGCAATGGGTGATGGTGGCTCGCGGGATGTCGGCCAGCGGTGGTGGGGAACCCGTCGGTGGATCTAAACTGCCCCCGTACGTTTTCGAGATCCACAGCCGTGGAGGGACGAGGCTTTCGTGCGTCAGGGGGTTGCCGGCTTCTTCAACGCCGGCACTAGACAGCGCTGACCGGACGCGGCGGGTGAAGACCACCCCGTCGTGCGCTTTCACCCGCCCCTTTCCACCTCCCCGCGGCGACCGCGCTCCACGAGCGCGCCGAACGCCGTCGCCCTCCCGCAGCACGCGGCACGACGACGCCGCCCGCACCCACCGCACTCCTTGGCACCCGGGTGCCCGCGCGCCGTCCTGACCCGCACGTGGCAGGCAGGGGGAGACCATCCTCGAAGGACCAAAGAACATGAATACGCATACAGAAACCGAGATCCGCAAGAGCTTCGTCAACTGCTCCAAGGGCGCTGCACAGCGCATCAACATCCCGCAGGACGTGCTCCACGGGGACTGGGAGTCCCAGATCTTCCTGGGCTGGTACGACCCGAAGTCACCGCGGGCGGGCTACGTCGTCGTCGAGACCGAGCACGGGCTGCGCGGGTTGGTGCTTGAGAAGAGCGCGCAGAAGGCGAGCGGTGGCGCACGTATGTGCCAGATCTGCCTGACGTTGCACCCGGCCAGCGGCGTCTCACTGGTGTCGATCCAGCGTTCCAAGACCGCGAAGGACCGCTACAACTCCGTGGGCACCTACGTGTGCTCGAACCTGGCGTGCAGCGACTACACGCTGGGGCGCCGCAAGCCCGAGGGCATCCGGCAGATGGAGGAGACCATGAGCCCGGAGGAGCGCGCCGATCGCGCGCTCGCCAACATGCGCGGGCTCGTGGAGCGCGTGGCCGAGGCCATGGGGAAGTAGCGGCCTCCGCGGCGGGGCGGACGCGGGCAGGACCCACCCCGCCGCCAGGCGCGCAGCGCGGACCGCCCCGCGTCAGCTGGTGAAGGGCTTGGAGAAGATCGGAACCATGATGTCGCTGAAGTTCTCCTCGTTCGCCATCTCGCGGCGGAACTTCTGGCCCGGGTGGTGACGCACGAACTGGCGACGCCGCCCGGCCCAGAGGATCTCGGACGCCACGTACTGCCCGAGCATGCCGCCCATGCACAGGCAGAACGCGGTGATGGCAGCCTCGAGGACGTTCTCCCCGGCGTCTTCGAGGCCGAAGATCACGCCCAGGACACCCTGGTAGACGAGCATTCCCGGGAACAGCGGGAGCAGGACGACCATGAGCGTGGCGTTCGAGGCCAGGTTCAGGGCGCGGGTGAGGGTGACGCTCAGGATGCCCGCGACGATCGAGGCGATCAGAATGGCACCGAAGGAGCTGATGCCCACGGCTGTGATGGCCAGGACACCCAGCTGCACCAGACCACCGAAGAGTCCGAGGGACACGAGCTTCCAGCCGCGGCCGCCGGAAGCAAGGGCGAAGCCGGCGGAGACCACGGCCGCACCCAGGATGGAGAGCGCCCAGCGCGAGTCGTCCATCTTGAGGGTCTCGATGTAGTCCACGGAGTCCCCCACAAGCGACTGCATCGCGTGGATCCCGATGGTCACACCGGCCACCAGACCGGCAGTGCTCGTGATGGCCTCGAAGATGCGCCCGGAGGCGGAGACGTACCACCCGGTGATGACGTCGTGCACCGCACCGTACGCGGCGATCCCGGCGAGCCACGCGGCCAGCGCGGCCACGATGCAGACGGCCGTCTGAGTGATGTCGAAGAGCACCCCCGCCACGGTCGCCCCCAGCACCGCGGTCAGCCCCCCGGCCGCCAGGCTGAAGACCTCGGGGGCCTTGACGCGCTGGACGAGGGCGTAGACCCCGTAGACGGCCGCGGAGACGATCCGGGCCGTGATGGCGGTGGGCCAGCTTCCGCCCAGGATGAGAGCGAACCCGACACCGAACATCCCGAAACCGGTCACCGTCAGACGGTGGCCGATGTGCCGGGACTCCGCGAGGATCTCGTCCATGCGCTGGATCCCCTCCTCTGCAGAAATCCGGCCGAGCACGAAGTCCTCCAGCACCTCGCCCGTGTCCGTGCGCAGCTGGATGTCCAGAGTTCCGGGCTGGGACTCGAACACGCGAGTGCTCGGCGCCTTGTCCGGCGCATCCTGGTGGCTGATGGTCACCTGCCCCAGGCCCACGCTCACCGTGACGTCCCGCAGGTCCGTCTTGCGAAAAATCGACAGCACGGACTTGGTGGTGTTGGCGGACCCGGCCCCGCTGCGGATCAGGGCGTCCGCAATCTGGAAGGCGAGTTTGTAAGCAGCCTGTTCAGTGGTAAGCACCGACAAAGCGTAGTGGGACGGGCCGGTTACGGGCGAGGTGGGTGCGATCCCAGGGGGTGGGAGGTTGGACGCAAGGCGCAGCTCGGCTTGCCCGGAACGCAGCACAAGACGGGGAGCTGAAGACTTTAGAACCCCTCCAGCGCCATGTTCGCAAACCGTGAGTAGTGACCCTGGAACGCCACCACGATCGTCTTGGTGGGGCCGTTTCGGTGCTTGGCCACGATCACGTCCGCCTCACCGGCGCGCGGTGACTCCTTGTCGTAGACGTCCTCGCGGTGCAGCAGGATGACCATGTCCGCATCCTGCTCAATTGACCCCGATTCACGCAGGTCACTCACCTGCGGCTTCTTGTCCTGGCGCTGCTCGGAACCACGGTTCAGCTGGGACAGCGCCACCACGGGCACGTCCAGCTCCTTTGCCAGGAGCTTGAGCGCACGCGAGAACTCGGAGACCTCCTGCTGGCGGGACTCCACCTTCTTGCCAGAGCTCATGAGCTGCAGGTAGTCCAGCACCACGAGCTTGAGGTCGTGCTTCTGCTTGAGCCGGCGGCACTTGGCGCGGATCTCCATCAGGGACATGTTGGGAGAGTCGTCGATGAACAGGGGCGCCTCGTTCATCTTGCCCATGATCTGCGCGATCTTGGCCCACTGCTCGTCCTGCAGGGTGCCCGCACGCAGGTCCTGCATGTTCAGGGTGCCCTCCGCGGAGAGCAAGCGCATGGCGATCTCGTTGCGGCTCATCTCCAGGGAGAAGATCACGGACGTCATGTTGTGCTTGATGGACGCGGAGCGTGCCACGTCCAGGGCGAGCGTGGACTTACCCATGGCCGGACGCGCCGCGATCACGATCATCTGTCCGCCCTGGAACCCGTGGGTGAGCTCGTCCAGTTCGATGAACCCCGTGGGCACACCCTGCATCCCGGAGCGGTTGCCTGCGGCCTCGATCTCGTCCACGGTGGCTTCCATGACGTCCTTGAGCGGGACGTAGTCCTCCGCCGTGCGCCGCTCGGCCACCTGGTAGATCTCGCCCTGGGCCTCGTTGACGATGTCGTCCACTTCACCGTCGTGCGCGTAGCCCAGCTGCACGATCTTGGTCCCGGCCTCCACGAGCCGCCGCAGCACCGCGCGTTCCCGCACGATCTCCGCGTAGAACCCCGCATTGGCGGCCGTGGGCACGGATGCGATCAGCGAGTGCAGGTACGCGATCCCCCCGATCCGTTCGATCTCACCGTTCTTGGTGAGCTCGTCCCCCACGGTGATCGCGTCCGCCGGTTCGCCGCGCCCGTACAGGGAGACGATGGCGTCGTAGATGTTCTCGTGCGCCGGCTTGTAGAAGTCCACGCCCCGCAACACTTCCACCACGTCCGCGATGGCGTCCTTGGAGAGCATCATCCCGCCCAGCACCGACTGCTCGGCCTGGTTGTCGTGCGGCATGGTACGGCCGTAGTCCTCGCGCGGCCCGGACGAATATTCCGACACCCTCACTCACTTTCCTTGCAGACGAATGCGCTCACCTCGAGCGGCGCACCCGTTCATTCTCCCACCGCTCTCCGACCCCCATAGTCGCCCGTGCTCGTTGCAGATCCGGGCGCTGAGTAGACGACGACGAGCGGCCCGGTGGCGCGCCGTCGTCGTCCACGGCCTGTGGAAAAGTACGTGGAAAACATGTGGAACACGCCGTGCAGTGCTGTGCACAGGCTGTGGAGAGATCTGTGGAAAACCCGTCGCAGCTGTGGGTAACTCACCCGAGCAGCGCGAAGAAGAGCAGCCAGAGCAGGGGCGATGTCACGATGGCCAGGAGCAACACCAGAACGTAACGGCCCCGCAGGGCCGGGAAGGCCACGGTGCCCGCAATGCCTAGGATCAATGCCACAAGGGACGCGACCACGCTCAGGATGAGGCCAGCCACCAGGACGACCACCGCACCGCGCGGCGCCAAGGAATTGCCGGCGAGGAACGCCCCCAGGAAGAACACCAGGGTCAATGCCACGCACCCCAATGCCACCCAGAACAGCGTACGGCCCGTGCTCAACCTGCGTGCGCTCATGATCATGACCGGCATCCTCCCACGGTGCTCTGCGCGATCTCTGGAAGCCCGAGGACGGCAAGAACCCCGTGGAACGAGCGTTCCACGGGGTTCTCATACATCACCCGCGAGCCCCGCGAACCACGTGAACAGTTCAGGGGCCCGGATGCACTCGAGGTGCGATCAGGCGGGGACGACCTCGAACTCCACGTTCGCGTTGACGTCCTCGTGCAGGTGGATCACGGCCTGGTACACGCCGGTGGTCTTGATGCGCTGGGTCAGGTCCACGCGACGCTTGTCGATGGAACCCAGACCGGCGGTCTCGACCGCGGAGGCGATGTCCCCGGCGCGGACCGTACCGAACAAGCGACCCTCGGCACCGGACTTGACCGGGACGGTCAGGGTGGTGGAGGTCAGCTTGGCGGCGAGAGCCTGGGCGTCCTCGAGGGAGGACAGCTCACGGGCCGCACGAGCCTGCTTGATGGAGTCGATCTGCTTCTCGGCGCCGCGGGTCCACGGAGTCGCGAAGCCGCGGGGGAACAGGAAGTTACGGGCGTAGCCGTTCTTCACGTCCACCACGTCGCCCGCGGAACCGAGCCCGGAGACTTCCTGGGTCAAAATGATCTTTGCCATGAATTCTCAGTCCTCTCTGATCAGCGGCCGGCGCCGGAGTAGGGCAGCAGTGCCACTTCACGAGCGTTCTTGATCGCCTGGGCGATCTTGCGCTGCTCCTGAACGGACACGCCGGTCACGCGGCGAGCGCGGATCTTGCCGCGATCGGAGATGAACTTACGCAGCAAGGCGACGTCCTTGTAGTCGATCTCGGTGACGTCGGCCGCCTTGAGCGGGTTCTGCTTCGGTTTCGGCTTGCGAATTTCAGCCTTGGCCATCGTGGTGCTCCTTTTCTGGTGCGGAGCCCGCAGGCGTACCTGCGGGATGGGTTGGAATGGTTGTGTTTAGAAGGGGGGCTCGTCCTCGGCGCCGGTTCCCCAGTCGTAGTTCCCACCGGAGGACTGACCCCAGGGATCGTTGCCCTGCTGACGCGGTTGCTGGCCCCCGCGGCCGCCCTGGTTCCCGTTGAACCCGCCGCCCTGGTTGCCTCCGCCGGGGTTGCCACCACCCTGGTTGCCGCCGAAGCCGCCACCCTGGTTGTCGTTGAAACCGCCCTGGCCTCCACCGATGCCGCCCTGACCGCCGCCGAAGCCTTGGTTCCCGCCGTAGGAGTTGCCTCCGCCGCGCGAGTTCCGGTTGATCTTGGCGGTCGCGTACCTCATGGAGGGGCCGATCTCGTCCACTTCCAGCTCGGTGCTGGTGCGGCGCTCCCCTTCCTTGGTCTCGTACGAGCGTGCCTTGAGCCGACCCTGGACGATCACGCGGGTTCCCTTGGTCAGGGACTCCGCCACGTTCTCGGCAGCCTCACGCCACACCGAGCAACGCATGAAAAGGGTCTCCTGATCCTTCCATTCGTTGCTCTGCCGGTCGAAGGCGCGCGGGGTGGACGCAACGGTGAAGTTGGCCACGGCGGCTCCGGACGGCGTGAAGCGCAATTCGGGGTCTGCAGTCAGATTTCCGATCACTGTAATGACGGTGTCGCCAGCCATGTGAACCTCCGGATTCTGTGGACGCTGGATGCGAGACTCAGTGGGGTGAAAAGCATCTCACGGGGACTCTCAGAGCCCGCGGTGAGTGCGTGCTGTGCAGCCCGGGTGGGCCGCACGCTCACCTCACTTGCCGTGGATCTTCTGCTCTTCCGGACGGATGATCTTGGTGCGCATCACGGCCTCGTTGAGGCTCAGCACGCGGTCCAGTTCCTTGGCGGTCTGCGGCTCGGCGGTGAAGTTCACCACGGCGTAGATCCCCTCGGACTTCTTCTGGATCTCGTAGGCCAGACGACGACGGCCCCAGATGTCGAGCTTGTCGACGGTGCCGTTCTCCTTGGTGACGACCTCGAGGAACTTCTTGAGGGTCGGCTCGACGGCGCGCTCCTCCACCTCGGGGTTGAGGATGACCATCAGTTCGTATTCACGCATGTAAAGAACCCACCTCCTTCGGGCTAAGCGGCTGCGGTCCTTCCGCAGCAGGAGGTTCTGTGCGTATGTCGGTGCCGGCAGCGATCGGCGCACGGCACACAGACTTCCCCACTTTACTACAACGGGGGCTCAGTAGCCACCGACGCGTCGGGCCAATCGAGCGTTGAGCGCGCCCACGCGCAGAGGGATCACGAACAGGTCGATCAGCATGAGCAACCACAACAGACCCAGGAAGAACCAGCCGATCAGGATCCCCACGGTGAGCCACCCGATCGCGGAGAGCACCAGGTAGAAGATCCCTTGGAAAGGCTGGGCCAGGTAGAACTTGTGGACGCCGAAGTTGCCCAGGAAGAACCACAGGACATAGGCCAGCACGATGGACCTGCCGCCCACCACGTTGACGTTGACCGGCTGACCAACGGGGCGCTGGTGACCCCACCCGGGCACGGTGCCTGCGGGGCCGAAGCCGGCGCCCTGGCCGTAGCCGCGGGACGGCTCGTCGCGGCGCGGTAGCGGTTGTGCCGTGTAGTACTCCGGTTCGTCGGCCATGATGAACCCCTGTTCCACTCCCCGGTTGCCTTGATGCAACCGCTCCCATCCTAGGCGCGCTGGCTGGCCCTCTCCCGCTCGGTCAGCGTCGAGCGCAACTGCACGTCCGTGTCCAGGTCCTCACCGTTGGTCCGGACCGTCACGTCGATCCCGAAGCCCACGGTCCCCGAGTGCTGCCGCCCGTTCTGCAGCCAGGTCACGGTGGCCACCGCGGGGCGGAACCGCACGGCGTGGAAGGCCAGGGGATCGTCGTCATCCTGTGCCAGGAGCAGTGACGGGCGGGACTGCAGTTCCCACCGAATGTTGGACACGCCCGGCGGGACCTCCGTGGGAGCCCCGGTGGGTGAAGCACTGGGCGAGGCGGAGGGTGACGCCGCGGGCCCGCCTCCCAACTGCGCGGGCAGCGGGCACTGCGCAGCGTCGAAGCGCAGCACGCGTTCGCATTGGCCCACGGCGTCCTGAACGGCCCGCTCCGCGCCCTCCCACATGTGCGGCGACGCTGTGAAGTCCAGTTCGACCGCGGCGGACCGGGGATCGCTCATGGATATTTCCGCGGAGGCATGTTCGCTAGCCAGGAGATACGAGTCCTCGGGCATCGCGATGTCGTAGACCCCGGGCAGGCCCTCGAACTGCCACGTGCGCGCGGGTGACCCGGGATCGGAAGGGTCCGTGGGGAAGAGCTCGGAACCGTTCGGACGCACCTTGTTGCCGTTGACGGACGCCGCGTCCACCGCCGCGGGCAGTCGGACGTCCACAATGGCGTTGTCGCGTTCCACCAATCGCCACGAGTCGTTGAAGGGGCCCCAGGACGCCACCTTCTCGACCGTGTACTCACGGTGCACGGTGGAACCGTCCCCCAGGTGGATGTCCACCCCCACCGCGGCGTGTTCCCCGTGCTTCTGGACCCCCACGAAGTCGTGGCCCTGCGGGCGGTTTGCGGCATCCCGGTACACCCCGTTGGACAGCAGCTGCGCCAGGGGGCGGTCCCCGCCGATCAACAACGGTGCGAGGACCTGACGGGAACTGCCGCCCTCGAGGTACCCCAGGTACCTGCCCACGGGAGCCTCGGGATCCCGCGAGACCAGGAAGTAGTTGGCGAGCGCGGCCCACACGGTGGACGCGACCGCGACGAACACCAGCACGAGCAACAGGGGTAGGCGGAGGGAACGCCAGGACGGCAGCCTCAGACGAGCGAGGGTCTCGGAATCGCGCGGTGCCATGCCGGGTTCTTACTGGACCGCGGACGCGCCGAGCGCCGCAGCCTTGCGTCCCCGGAACATGTCCACCACAACCGCCGCCACCAGATAGATGAGAAAGACATAACGTACTACGGCCAATATATCTTGGGCACTCCAGCCGAATTCCTCGACCCACGGCAGGGTAGGCCATGCCGAGGCCGGCAGCACCACGGTGGCCCAGTAGAGCACTTCCACCACCTGCCACAGCCCGAACTCGATCCAGTTGCGACGGCACAGGATGACGAGGGGCACGAGCCACACCACGTAGGTCAGGGAGTACTCCTTGGCCAACAGGATGTAGAGCGCGAGCAACAGGAACGTGATCTGCACGGCCGAGGGCTCCCGCTTGCTGAGCAGCGCGATCAGGAGCACGAACACGAGCGCCAGGATCATGCTCAGCAGGACGTACTGACCGTCCGCGCCGGTTCCCAGGGACACCCCGGTGCGCGGTTCAACGGTGGAGCTCCACACGTTCCACAGCGAGGGTTGTTCGGTGTCGGAGCGCACCATGTCCCCGAACTGGGCCCGCCAGCGGTCCCACGCCGTGATCATGTACGTCCCGTTGATCAGGGCCCACGCGACCACGGCCCAGATGAACGCGGAGAGGATGTCCTTGAGGAACCGGTGACGCGCGGCCATGATCAGGATCGCGAGCAGCACCACCACGGGGAAGAACGCCACGGAGGCACCGAAGCCCACCATGATCCCCGCGAGCGCCGGGTTCCCGCGTACGTAGCCCAGCAGGGCGAGCATCATGAACAGCACGGCCCACAGGTCCCAGGACTGGAATCCCACGAGCACGATCACGGGGGCCAACGCCATGACCAGGGCGTCGGAGCGCCGGTTGCCGCTCAGCGAGGAGACCACGCCCACGATGGCCAACCACACGAGGGCCAGAAGGATCAGGGAGAGGTCCAGGTAGAAGCCCTGCCCCACGTCCAGACCTAGCAGGGAGGTCAGGTTGGAGGCGAACCACCCGATGATCGTGGTGATCATCCCCACGAGCACCGGCTGATCCCCCGTGGGACCCCCGGTGAAGAACCCCCCGGCCACGTCCGACGAGCGCACACTGAGATCCCCGGTGCCGATCACCGTGGCACACAGCTCGGGAACCTGCTGGGCCATGTTCCAGTCCGGTACCCGGCACGGGATGCGCAACAGGTAGGCCATCATGACCGTGTACAGGCCGAGGCCCAGCAGCATCAGACCGGCATTGCCTCCCGATCTGTTGCGCGCACCTTCCAGGCTCATGCGGGATCTCCTCGGAACGCGGGTACGGATGCTGTCAGTGTTCCACGGGGGCGGGGAGTCCACGCATCATGGCGCGAGTGTTCCGCTGCGGTACCTCGGCGTGGCCCTCTCCGTCAGGAGTCGATGACGCCCTTCTCACGCGCCCAGGACACGAGGCGCTCGCGTGCCACGTCCTCCCCCAGGGCGCCCTCGTCCAGACGCATCTCCAAGAGGAATTTGTACGCGCGGCCCACCTGGGGCCCGGGCGGGATGCCCAGGATCGCCATGATCTGCTGGCCGTCCAGCTCGGGCCGGACGGCGTCCAGCTGTTCCTGCTCGGCGAGCTGGTCGATGCGGTGTTCGAGCTCGTCGTAGTGCCGGGCGAGCCGGGAGGCCTTGCGCTTGTTGCGGGTCGTGACGTCCGAGCGGGTGAGCCGGTGCAGCCGTTCGAGTTCGTCCCCCGCGTCCCGCACGTACCGGCGCACCGCGGAATCGGTCCAGTCGGCGTCACCATATCCGTAGAAACGCATATGCAGTTCCACAAGGCGGGTGACCCGCTTGATCGTGTCATTGTCGAAGCGCAGCGCCTTCATCCGCTTGCGCGTGAGCTTGGCCCCCACCACCTCGTGGTGTCGGAAGCTCACGGCCCCGGACGGTTCGAAGCGGCGCGTGGCGGGTTTTCCCACGTCATGCATGAGCGCCGCGAAGCGCAGCACGAAGTCCGGGGCGGGCACAGGGCCGTCCGGACCGGTCTCCTTCTCCGCGGCCTGTTCCATGACCGTGAGGGAATGTTGGTAGACGTCCTTGTGATGATGCGCCTCGTCGGTCTCCAGCTGCAGCGCGGGCACCTCCGGGAGCACGATCTGCGCGAGTCCCGTGTCCACCATGAGTTCGGTGCCCCGGCGGGGATGGGCGCCGCAGATCAGCTTGACCAGTTCCTCGCGCACCCGTTCGGCGGAGACGATCTCGATCCGCTCGGCCATCGCGGTCATGGCCTCCCGCACGGGCTCCGCCACGGTTAGACCCAACTGGGAGCTGAACCGCGCGGCACGCATCATGCGCAGGGGATCGTCCGTGAACGAGTCCTCCGGGGTCCCGGGGGTGCGCAGCACACCGGCGTGCAGGTCCTTGATCCCGCCGAACGGGTCCACGAGCTCCATGCCCGGCAACCGCAGGGCCATGGCGTTGACGGTGAAGTCGCGGCGTCGCAGGTCCTCGGTCAGATCGTCCCCGAAGGCCACGGTGGGCTTGCGGGAATCGGGGTCGTACGCCTCGGCGCGGTAGGTGGTGACCTCCAGCTGCATGCCGGACTTGCGCATCCCGATGGTCCCGAATTCCCGGCCGATCTCCCAGTGTGCATCCGCCCAGTCCCGGATCAGCTCGAGGGTCTGATCGGGGCTCGCGTTCGTGGTGAAGTCCAGGTCCAGCGCGTCCCGGCCCAGCAGGAGGTCGCGTACGGGCCCGCCCACCAGGGACAGCTCGTATCCGGCGCTGTCGAAGAGGCGCCCCAGCTCGTGGGAAACGGGGTGAAGTGAGGAGGTGTCCAGCAACTGCGTCATGATGAGCGTCATTATCGCATCACGGCGAGCGCCGTCGGCCGACTCGGGGCGGCGTCTGCGTCGGCGGGTGCGAGCGGAATGTGCCGTCGGCCGGCCCGGCCGGCCCGACCGGAGCGGGCGTCGTCGGGCCCGCGGCGGTACAACCGCTCTCGACCGCGGCGGACGGACCGCCGCCGGACCCATATCAGGGAGTGTCCCGGGAATGTCGCTAAGGTAGATGGCATGGCTTTCCCCGTACCCAGCGCGCCCAAGAGGCGACCGAACCAACCGGTCTCCGCGCTGCCCACGGTGGAAGAGGTGTCGGCCGGTGGGATCGTGGTGGACCTGTCCGATCCCACGCATCCGGTGGCCATCATTGCTCGGATCAACCGCGGTGGACGGCTCGAGTGGTGCCTTCCCAAGGGTCATCCCGAGGGCGAGGAGACCAACGAGGAAGCCGCCGTGCGGGAGATAGAGGAGGAAACCGGAATCATGGGCCGCGTGCTCTCCCCGCTGGGCAGCATCGACTACTGGTTCACGGTCTCCGGACACCGCGTGCACAAGACCGTCCACCATTTCCTGCTGGAGGCCATCGGCGGATTCCTGACCACGGAGAACGACCCCGACCACGAGGCCGTGGATGTAGCGTGGTCCGGGATCGACGCCCTCGGCCGGAAGTTGTCCTTCCCCAACGAACGGCGCATCGCGGACATCGCCCGGGAATACATCATTCACCAGTTGTAGGCTGTCCCGTCCGATCCGTCGTGCGCCGTACCCGGCCCGTCCCCCCGCGCAGGAGGCCTTGATCCATGCAGAAGTCCGGTGCGCGCTCCAGCGCGATCATGGCCTCCGGGACCCTGGTGTCCCGCATCCTGGGGTTCGTCAAGACGTTCCTGATCACGGTGGCCATCGGTTCCGCCGCGACCATGGCGGACGTGTTCCAGCTGGCCAACACACTGCCCAACCTGATCTACGTGCTGATCGCGGGTGGGGTGTTCAACGCGGTGCTGGTGCCGCAGATCATCAAGGCGTCCAAGGCGCAGGACGAGGGCGCCGATTACATCTCCCGGCTGATCACACTCGCCGTGATCGCGCTGTTAGTGATCACCGCGGCGGTCGTGCTGTTGGTGCGCCCCATCATGAATCTCATGGGCCCGGGGTGGTCGGACGCCCAGCTGGCCATGGGCACCACGTTCGCGCTGATCACGTTCCCCCAGATCTTCTTCTACGGCCTCTACACGGTCGTGGGTCAGGTGCTCAACGCCAAGGGTGCGTTCGGTGCGTACATGTGGGCCCCGGTGCTCAACAACGTCATCGCGATCGCCGCCCTGCTGGTCTTCATCCAGCAGTTCGGTCCGTTCCGCACCAACCCGCACACCCTCGAGAACTGGACCTCCGCCCAGACCTTCTGGCTCGTGGTCATGGCCACGGTGGGTGTCGCCGCGCAGGCCTTCATCCTGTTCTGGCCGCTCGCCCGGCTGGGACTGCGGATCCGCCCGCGCTTCGGGTGGCGCGGGATCGGGCTGTCCACCGCGGCGCGCCTGGGCGGCTGGACGCTCGCCACCGGCGTGATCGCCAACCTCGCGTTCATGGCCCTGTACCGCACCGCGGCGATCCCCACGGGTGCCCGGGCGGACATCGCGTCCGGCCCGGGTGGGGCGCCCCCCATCGCGGGTACGGCCGTCCTGGACCAGGCCACCATGCTCTACGCGTTGCCCCACGGGGTAATCGGGCTGTCCATCGCCACCGTGTTGTTCAACCGCATGGCGGCCGCGGCGTCCGAGAAGGACCGTGACTCCCTGGTCTCATCCCTGTCCTCGAGCCTGCGGGTCACCGGTGTGGCCACCGTGTTCTGCATGGTCGCCCTGATCATGTACGCGGGTCCGCTGGGCATGCTGTTCTCCGGTGGTGTTCCCGCCGCGGGCGCGGTGATCGGTCAGGTCATCACGGTGATCGCCATCGGCGCGCCGTTCATGTCCACCGCGTTCATGCTGGGCCGCGCGTTCTACGCCCAGGAGGACGCGCGCACCCCGTTCCTCGTGCAGCTGGGGGTGTCCGTCTTCACCGTGATCGCCGCCGTGCTGATCGCCCGGGTCTTTCCGCCCGAGCACATGGTGTTCGCCGTCGCGGCCTGTTACGCCATCCAGAACGTGCTGGCCACGGTGATCTACCACTACGCCCTCACGCGGCGGATCGGGGACTACGGCCTGTCCCGGATCGTGAGCAGTCACGTGCGCATCCTGGCCGCCTCGCTCGTCGCGGGCGTGGCGGGAGTCGTGACGCTGTGGTTGCTCGGCGGGTACCGCACCGACGGTTTCCCGTGGGGTAATCAGGCAGCAGCCCTGATCAGCCTGGCCGTGGGCGGGCTCGTGATGGCCGCCGTGTACGCCGTGGCCCTGAAGTTGTTCCGGGTCCAGGAGTTCACGGGTTTGCTGGCCCCGCTGCGCGCCAAACTCGGCCGGTAGACTGCCCGAAAGATCGTTCTCGCGCCCGTGCGACCCCCGTGGCGCCCGATTACCAGAGGGAGCCACCGTGTCCCAGCCCATTGCGCTTGGAGCCGTTCTGGGGGGCCGTTACAAGGTCACCGCGTCCCTGCTGAGCACCGCCGAAAACGATCACGTGCTCCAGGGCGAGGACCAGATCCTGCGCCGCCGGGTCTCAATCCTGGTGCCCTCCCCGGCTCACGAGTCACTGCTCGTGGACAACGCGCGTTCCCTGGCCGCCGGCGCCGGGCACAGCGGCTTCCAGGTCCTGGACATGGGTCAGACCGAGGACTCCACCTACCTGGTCACCTCCTATGCACCCACCACGGACCTGTTGGACGCGCTGCTGGCCCAGGACGACGACGCCGACGACTACTCCCTCTCCGACGACATCTTCGGGGACTCCCGCTCGGCCGCCTCCTCCGCCTACATCTACGAGGAGCCGGACCCCACACAGCCGCAGGAGACCGTCTCCCGGGATCCTGAACCCCCGGCGCGCCCCGCCGTCACGCGCTGGAACGCCTCCGACTACGACGATTACGACGACGCCCCCGCCGCCCCGTCCGTGCGCAACAAGCTCGGCTTCGCGCGCAAGGTCCGCCCCGACGCCGTGCGCTCCACGATGTTCGACCGCGCAGCCACCCGGGGCGCTGCCGCCGGGGCGACCGCAGCGACGTCGGCCGAGGCGATCGATCCCACCTACGACGGCGACAACCGCTACGAGAGCTACGAACGGACCGAGGGCAAGCCTGGGCGCCTGGATGAACAGCCCTCCGCGCCCCGCTCGGCCCGCGATGACGACGCCGCTCACGACGGCACCGCGGCCATCCGCACGGTCGCACCGGCCTCCGGTGCAGCGGCCGGGCATGCTTCGGCATCGGACGCCGACGCCGCGTCGCTCCCCGACACGGCCCCTGGTGACGACGCTGCTCCCCTGGACGATCCCGCCGCCCCGGCCAGGACGGCCGCCGGTGGTTCGGATGCCGCCGCGTCCGCCGAGAGCGTGGGTACGGCCCATGCCGCCGGGGGCGGGATGATGAACGCCGCGGCGACCACCGCGGCGGCGGGTGGGATCGCGGGTGCGGCAGCGGCGTCGTCGGCGAATGCATCCGCAGGGCACTCCCCCGCGGGGACGGACACCGCAGCGGCGCGCACCGCGGACGGGGCGAGGGAGCCCGCGGCCGGCGCACCCGCACGCACCGCCCACGCCGCCGAACGCGAGCATGCCGCTGATCCGGCGGGCGCGGGTGGCGCCCGGCCCGGCTCCACCGAACGATCCCGCAAGGGTCCGCTGCGGTGGCTGTTGCTGTTGTTACTGATCATCGCGCTGATCGCGGCGATCGTGCTGGGCTTCCGCGGGCTCGGTGCGCTCACCGGGCAGTTCGGACAGGGCGGGGCCCCGCAGGAGAACGCAGCGCCGAGCGGGCCTGCGGGCTCCCCCGCGGCGTCGAACACGCCGAGCCCGGCCGCCACACCGCAGATCGGGACGGTCACGCGGGTGACCCAGGACCCGAACTTCATGACCGACACGGACGCCACGCTGGGCCAGGCCACGGACGGCAACCCGGGGACCTCGTGGCTGAGCTACGGTTTCTCGAACCCCCAGTTCGGCAATTTGGTCCAGTACGTGGGACTCGCCGCGCAGCTGCAGGACCCCGCACCCGTCCGGGAACTCACGATCCAGCAGGACGGTGGCACCGGCGGACAGTTCACGGTGTACGTCTCGGACAGCCCGTCGCTCGACGGCGCGCAACAAGTGGGCACGGGCTCGTTCACCGGGCCGCAGGTCAGCGTCCCGCTCTCCGAGGCCGCGCAGAACGACCCGCACCGGTACGTCCTGGTGGTGTGGAACGAATTGCCGCGACTGAACAATCCCATCGGCGGCTACCCGTACGGCTTGCGGATCAGCGAACTGTCCGTGCGCTGAACCCGGTGACGCCGCCGAACGGAATATCTGGCGGTACTCCCCACGTTCTTGGGTGTAGTTGACATCCGCACACGCGGTGACTCGTGGAAAGGTTTCGTACCAGTGAGCAATCAGCCCGGCATTTTCGCGAATGCTGTGAACCTCAAGGTCGGCAGCGCGGCGGAGGCCTCCGCTGCGTCCGAGGACGCCCGCACCACCTCCGCGGACGACGCCGTTCACGACGTCGTCATCGTGGGTTCCGGTCCCGCGGGGTACACCGCCGCCATCTATACGGCGCGCGCAAACCTCAACCCCGTGGTGCTGGCCGGGTCCGTGACCGCCGGTGGTGAACTCATGAACACCACGGACGTGGAGAACTACCCGGGGTTCATCGACGGCATCATGGGCCCGGACCTGATGAACAACATGCAGCAGCAGGCCGAGCGCTTCGGGGCGGACATCCGCTACGAGGACGTCGTCTCCGCGGAACTCGACGGAGAGATCAAGACCGTGACCGTGGAGGACGGGACCGTGCTGCGCGCCCGCGCGGTCATCATCTCCACCGGTTCCGAGTACCGCAAGCTCGGTCTCGAGGACGAGGAACGGCTCTCCGGCCACGGTGTGTCGTGGTGTGCCACGTGCGACGGGTTCTTCTTCAAGAAGCAGAACATCGCGGTGGTGGGCGGCGGTGACTCCGCGATCGAGGAGGCCACGTTCCTGACCAAGTTCGCGGACAAGGTGACCCTGATCCACCGCCGGGACCGGTTCCGTGCGTCCGAGATCATGCAGCAGCGCGCGTTCGACGACCCCAAGATCGAGATCCTCTGGAACACCAAGGTCACGGGGATCCAGGGCGCGGACAAGGTGGAGTCCCTGGCCCTGGAGGACACCGTCACGGGTGAGACCTCTGAGCTGGCCGTGACCGGTCTGTTCGTGGCCATCGGCTCGGACCCCCGCGTGGGACTCGTGAAGGATCAGCTCGAGCTGACCGTGGACAACACGATCGCCGTGGACGGGCGCAGCTCCACGACCTCGCTGCCCGGTGTCTTCGCCGCCGGTGACGTGGTGGACGCGACCTACCGCCAGGCGATCACCGCCGCGGGCTCGGGCTGTGTTGCCGCGGTGGACGTGGAGCACTACCTCGCGGCCCTCGACAGCTGATCCGAACCCACCCGACAACCCACCCCGCCCGGAACCGCCGGCTCGGCGACCGACCGGGGAAACCCATCGAAAGGAAACGCACATGAGCTCTGCAAAGAACGTCACCGACGCCAACTTCAAGGCCGAGGTGCTCGAGAACTCCAAGCCCACCATCGTGGACTTCTGGGCCGAGTGGTGCGGTCCGTGCCGCCAGCTCGGACCCGTGCTGGACGCGATCGCCGCGGAACACGCGGATCACGTGGACGTGGTGAAGGTCAACGTGGACGACAACCCCGCGATCGCTTCCCAGTACGGCATCACGTCGATCCCCGCCGTGTACCTCTTCGCGAACGGTGAGGTCGCCAAGACCTCGATCGGCGCCAAGCCCAAGTCCGCGCTCGAGAAGGAGTTCGGGGAGTACCTCAACCCCTCCGCGTGAGACATCCGACCCGGGCCCGCATTCCGTATGTGCGCGGGCCCGGGTTTTCTCGAACTCGATTCCAGTGTGCGAACCACTCCGTGGGAGTGGCTCACCGACCCCAGGGAGACCACGTGCCGCCATCCACCCCCGGAGCCGCGCTCAGACACGGTATGACCGACCGCCGCATCACGGGTCTCAGGGAACGTCTCGTAAGGGCAGGGGGCGAGGACCTACCCGTGGCCGGCGACAGCGTGCCGGACCCCACGGTCTTCGACGACCGTGTGGACCACGCCGTGCGGGTGTTCCAGCAGCGCAAAGGGCTCATAGTGGACGGCGTGGTCGGTCCGGAGACTGAGTCAGCACTCAACGACGCCCAGTACCAGCTGGGTGACCGTCCACTGTTCTTCGACGAGGCGGCCCCGTTGCACGGCGACGACGTCGAGGAGCTCCAGGACAACCTCTCGATGTTGGGTTTCTACTACGGGCACCTGGATGCGGTGTTCAGCCGACAGACCGAGTACGCCGTGAAGGAACTGCAGCAGAGCCTGGGGGTGCCCACTGACGGCACGGTGGGGCTCGACACCCTCTCGGGACTCGCACGTGTACGCAAGCAGATCACCTCCGCCAAGGCATTCTCCCTGCGTGACTACCGCCGCCTGGAGAGCCTCCAGGAGGCCCTCCGTGATCGCCTGGTGCTCCTGGTGCCCTCCGGTGCCGGTCCTCAGGTGTCCCCAGCCGGAGCCCCGGATTCGTTCGCCGCGGATCAGGATGCCATCACCCTCGACGTCGCGCAACGCACCCGCGACCTGCTCCGCGCGGTGGGCGCCAAGCCCGTGATCGCAGCGGCCCGGGACACCGGCGCTTCGTCGTCAGGCGCTGGACCGGAGGACTCGGAGGGGAGCGTCCCTGAGGTCCCCGAGGTCCTCCCCGACGACGCCCTGATGCTCACCCTGCAGTGTGATTGGAACTCCTCACCCCTGGCCCAGGGTGTGGCCACCTTCTTCTGGGGTGCACCGGACACGCGGCAGGCGTACTCGCCCGTGGGTCAGCTCGCATCGGACATGATCCTGCGTGAGCTGGTGGCCCGCACGGGTGCCTTGGACCTGGGGAGCCATGCGCGGCAGTGGAGCGCGCTCCGTGAGGTCCGTACCGCGGCGGCATGGGTTGATCTGGGATACCTTTCGAACGAGGATGAGGCCTCCCGGCTGCGGAGCGGTGAGTACCGCGCCCGTTTGGCGGAGGCGCTTGTGTGTGGCCTCCAGCGCGTCCTGGCGCCCACTCCCGAACCCACCGCCACGGGAACTATGAGCCTGGCGGACATCCAGGACTATTACCGTAGGGACGCCTGAACGCACCTAGTCATTGGGCGATGGCGATTCGTTTGAGACAAGGCTGATCTACTTGCTGCTGACACTCGATCGTCCGGTTGATCTGTTTAGGTGATAGAAGTAGGGCCGCGATGTTTCACGTGAAACATCGCGGCCCTTATTCGTGGCTGCGGAAGCTCAGTTCGCGTCCAGCTTGGGGTCCAGCACGTCGATAATGCGGTTGAGGTCTTCGACCGATGCAAACTCGATCGTCATCTTGCCCTTGCGTGCACCGAGCTGGATCTTCACGCTCGTGTCCAACTTGTCGGAGAAGGCATCTGCGATGTAACCCAGTCGGTCATCGTGGCGGGTTACGGGGGTCTTCCGCTTGGTCGCGTGTCGCTTGAGACCGTCGGAGAGGGCGACGAGCTCCTCCGTGGCGCGCACCGACAGCCCCTCCGCCACGATCCGCTGGGCGACCCGCTCCATCTCGGCGGGATCCGTTAGCGCCAACAGGGCACGCGCATGTCCCGAGCTCAGTACCCCCGCGGCCACGCGACGCTGCACGAGCGCCGGGAGTCGGAGCAGGCGCAGAGTGTTGGAGATCTGCGGCCGGGAGCGTCCGATCCGTTCCGAGAGCTGCTCCTGAGTGGCCCCGAACTCCTCCATGAGCTGCTGGTACGCGGCGGCTTCTTCAAGGGGGTTGAGCTGAGCCCGGTGCAGGTTCTCCAGCAGGGCATCCCGCAGGAGATCATCGTCCGCCGTGTCCCGGATGATGGCAGGGATGACGGCCAGACCGGCCTCCTGGACGGCTCGCCAACGCCGTTCGCCCATGACGAGCTCGTACTTCTGCTCTCCCCCCTCATGACTGGGACGCACGACGATGGGCTGCAGGACACCGAGTTCTTTCACCGAGAAGGCGAGCTCGGCGAGCTCGTCCTCATCGAAGTCCTGGCGCGGCTGTTTGCGGTTGGGGTGGATGTCCGTGACCGAGATCTCCGCGAAGGTGGCTCCGGGGATGCTCTGCAGGTCTTCCTGGGCAGAGTGTTCGGTAGTCACGGCCTGTCGCTGTGACGCGATGACATCAGACGCGGGGATATTCTCTCCGACGGTGTCCGCAGCACCATCGGCGGAGGCGGAAGGAGGCGCTATGTTCTGCGTGGTAGAAGATTGGACCGATGTTTCACGTGAAACGTCGGCAGAGCCGGACTTTACCTGCTGGTTCTCCTGACCGGCATTCGTGGGTGTATTGCGCACGGTCTTCTGGTGGGACCCATCCGCTGCACTCGAGGGGGTCACCTCTCCGGCCTGCGAAGAGTCACGGACTTCGTCGGTACGCGAAAAGTCGTCAGAGTTTTCCGCATCAGTTTCTTCGTCACCACTCGATGGTAAGAAGAACATGTCCACCGGGCGGCGCACATTCGTTGTACTGCGTAGGGCCTGGCCCATGTCCCTCCGGGTCCGTGGCGACTTGCTTCCACGTGATGCCGGAGCCTTCGGGGAATCGGATGTTTCACGTGAAACATCGTCGGATCGTGACCCAGCGACGTCGGCACCGTCTTTGGTCGTACTCACCTGCGTCTTAAGCTTGGCCGCGTCTGGTTTAGTGCCCGCACCCTTTTCGCAGCCCGCTTCCCCCGTTTTAGTCGATCGCGACGACCGACGCACTGAGGTTCCACCTCTATTGCCGTCACCGGTCGGGCCGGCTTTCTTACCAGCTGCCTCGGCGCCGGCGCCAGATGCCTCGGTCTTGCCGCCTTTCGAACCAGTCTTCTTGGGGGTCGCCGTCGCGCGTGGAGTTGCCTCCTGGCGATCCTCGTCGACAGACTTCGAGGCGGGGGTGGCCCGTACCCCGTTGGCAGTACCTACTATACGAGACGAGCTCCGATCGGGGGTCTCGGTCGCGCGCCTTCGAGAGGACTGCTTGCCACTACTTGCGGGGTCCCTAGGGTCGACCGCCGGCGGTGTCGTTTGCTCCTGGGCGTCCCCCCCGCTGGGGATGAGAGCGCCTAAACCGCGCCCGAGGCCACGACGTCGTTCTGCCACGATGAATTCCTCCCGGTGGTGATGGTGTATCCATCGTAATCAAGAACGGATCGTTCATATGACCCATTCACCGGCGGTAACCGCGCGCCTGACATCAGATTACCCCGATGTTTCACGTGAAACATCCGGGTCATGATGAAAAGATCCATCAGCGCAGCGTTTTGCGACCTGGCGCCCGCCAGCTGCAACTACGCAGAAAGGGGCTGCCTAGTTCGCGGTATCGGAGATGCCTACTCGGTCGCACCCGATCCGCGGCTGGCCAGTTCCGCCGCAGCCTCCAGGTACGACAGCGCTCCGGTGGAACTGGGGTCGTAGGTGATGACGCTCTGCTGATAACTCGGTGCCTCCGAGACACGAACCGACCGGGGGATCATGGTTTCCATGACCTCCCGGGGGAAGTGCTGCCGGACTTCGTCGGCCACCTGCGACGCCAGGTTCGTCCGCCCGTCGTACATCGTCAGCAGGATGGAGGACACCACGAGCTTCGGATTCAAGTGCTTCTGGATCATGGCGATGTTGTTGAGCAGCTGGCTCAGCCCTTCGAGCGCGTAGTACTCGCACTGGATGGGGATCAGTACCTCCGTCGCCGCGACGAACGCGTTGATCGTGAGCAGACCGAGACTGGGCGGGCAGTCGATGAACACGTAGTCGAGGCGGGGGAGTCCTTGCTCCTCGCGCGACGTCGCGTACTCCGCCAGAGCCCGCTGCAATCGCTGTTCACGAGCCACCACGGACACGAGTTCGATCTCGGCACCGGCAAGGTCGATGGTGGCCGGGAGGACCCACAGGTTGGACACCTCGGGGGACTCCTTGACCACCTCGGCCACCGGAACCTCGTCGATGAGCACGTCATAGACGGAGTCCGCATCCGCACCGTGGGGAATCCCGAGTGCGGTGGACGCGTTGCCCTGCGGATCGTTGTCCACGACCATCACGTTCTGGCCCTGCTGCGCGAGCGCCACGGCGAGGTTGACCGACGTACTGGTCTTCCCCACACCACCTTTCTGATTGCTGATGGTGATGTAGCGCGTGTTCTCGGGGCGGTCCAGGTGCACGTTCTTGAGCTTGGCGCGGCGCTTATTCTCTTCCACGAGTTTCCTCCCCAGGGCGGTATCCGCCACCGCGTCTTGTGCCGTCACTCCTGCTTGACCGTCTGTTTCACGTGAAACATGGCGTCCGCGATCAGGAACAACTTTTTTTGTTTGCGAAATTGGATCAGGCGGCAATCCGAAGTCGTGTCCACGGGTAGGTCCTGCTGTGGGCCGTTCCGGCTCGGTCATCGACTGTCCCTTCCGTGACTGGTGCGGTGCTCCTAGTAGCTTATCGACAAGGCCGCACCGGCAACGACGGATTCACAGCACGAGCCGGACCACCGTGGTGGGTTCCTCCAGGAGGTCCTCGCCCACGGTCACGACCTCCGAGGACCGGACCCCGAAACGATTGAACTTCTTGCTCGCCTTGCGCAGTTCGTCCTGGGCGGAGCGTCCCTTGAGCGCGAGCAGCTCACCGGAACCCTTCAACAGCGGCAGGGTGATGTCCACCAGACCGATGAGCGCGGAGACGGCTCGGGCCGTGACCACATCCACCGGGCCCACCTCGTTCTTTGCCTGCTCGGCGCGCGCCCGCAGCACACGGACGTTGTCCAGGCCGAGATCCGCCACAATCTCCTCTAGCCACGCGACACGGCGCTCCAGCGGCTCGATCAACGTGATGGACAGATCGGGCCGGGCGATCGCGAGGCACAGGCCGGGAAGGCCGGCCCCCGAGCCCACGTCCGCGACGTGAGCATTCCGCGGGATCAGGCTCTCCACCACTGCGCAGTTGAGTACGTGACGTTCCCACAATCGCGGGGCCTCACGGGGGCCGATCAGTCCACGGACGATGCCCGAGGACGCCAGGTGCTCCGTGTAGCGCCGCGCCAGGTCGAGGCGGTCATCGAAGATCGTGCGCGCTGCGGTCTCGTGCTCACCGAGCTCGGGGGCTGGCTGGGGCTCGGGAGCGGGACGCGACGCGCCCTCGGCGCCCGACCCGTTCTTGTCCTGCCCGGACGCGGCGGGGTGCGGGGTGGAACGCGACACGGTCACTGAGCCGCCGAGACCACGATGTGGCGCCCGGCGCCGTCGCCCTCGGACTCGGAGACCAGACCGGCGTCCGCGACGGCGTCGTGGACGATCTTGCGCTCGTACGGGGATAGCGGGGGCAGGTGCACGCTGCCGCCCTCGGACTCGACCTTGGCCACGGCGTCCTGCGCCATCTCGCGGAGCTCCGAGGCTCTCTCGTCACGGTGCCCCGCGATGTCCAAGATCAACCGGCTGCGCCGCTGCGTGGCGCTGAGGACGCACAGCCGCGCGAGTTCCTGCAGCGCCTCGACCGTCTCGCCGTTCTCGCCCACGAGCTCTCGCAGAGGGGAGTCGTCACCGTCCTCCGCGACCACGGAGACGTACGTGCGCCCGTCCCGGACCTCGATGTCGATGTCGCCGTCGATGTCCGCGGTGTCGAGGAGCTCCTCGATGTAGTCCGCGGCGATCTCACCCTCCTCCTCGAGGGGGGAGAGCTCGGGGGTCTGCGTCTCGGCGGGCGCGTCCTGCGAGGGCAGCTGCTGCTGTTCGTCGATGTCGTTCATTGGGTGCGACCTCTCAGCCGTTCTTCTTGGCCTGCTGCTTCTGGCGCTTCTTGGACACGGGTTGCTGACGCTGGCCCGCCGCCGCGCGTTCACGCTGCTCCTCGAGCTTCTCCTCGTGCTCCTTCTTGGTCATGCCCACCGGGGGCAGACCCTTGGCCGCACGGCGCTCGTTGAGTTCACGCTCCGCCTGGGACCCCTTGGTGGGGTTGTTGCGGATGACCCACCACTGCTGGCCCATGGACCACAGGTTCGAGACTGTCCAGTAGATGAGCACACCCAGCGGGAAGTTGATGCCACCGATCGCGAAGATGAGCGGGAACAGGTAGAGCATCATCTGCTGCTGGCGGTACATGGGCGATTCCTTGGCGGCATCGCTCATGTTACGCGCGGTCAGCTGCTTCTGCGTGATGAACTGTGTGGCACACATGGCCACGATCATGACGATCGCCAGCACGATGGTGGCCATGTGGTTGCCCGCACCCGGCTGCATCAGGGTGGAGAACAGGGGAGCGCCGAAGATCGTGGAGTCGTTGAACTGGTGGACCAGCTGCGGCGTGAGGACGTGGATGGACTCGTTGTTCTGGGCGGCCTGCGGGACCGAACGCAGCACCTGGAACAGCGCGAAGAAGATGGGCATCTGCACGATGATCGGCAGGCACGCCGCGAACGGGTTGGATCCGTGTTCCTTGTACAGGGCCATCTGCTCCTCGGCCATGGCCTGGCGGGAGAGCTGGTCCTTCTTGCCCTTGTACTTGGCCTGCAGCTTGGCCATCTCCGGTTGCAGTTCCTGCATGCCGCGCATGGACTTGATCTGCTTGAGGAACAGCGGGATGGTCAGTGTACGCATGACCAGGGTCAGGCCCACGATGCACAGCACCCAGGTGACACCAGAGGCCGGATCCATCCCGAGGGTGGTGAACAGTTCGTGGAACACCCACAGCACGGCGGAGACGATCCACCTGAAGGGAAAGAGAATAATGTCGAAGAAGTTCATCGAGCGTTGGCTCCTTGAGCCGCGTGGTCGTCACGGGCCGGGCAGTCGTGCACGTGGTCGCGCACGAGGGTCGGGTGGTTGAGCAGAACGATTTTGGGGGTCGAGGCCACGGAGGGGAACTCCCGACCGCCGCTCGGGACCCTATCGATCCCGCCGGCCGCCCACGGGTGGCAGCGCAGCAGACGTCTGACGCTCAGTCCCAGTCCGCGCACCGCGCCGTGCACGGTGAACGCCTCCAGCGCGTATGCGGAACAGGAGGGGAAATACCGGCACACGTCTCCGTACAGCGGGGAGACAATCGTGCGGTAGAGCTTGAGCAGGGCGATGCAAAGATTCTGCGGAAGATGCTTCATGGTGCGCACGAGGCCACCGCCGGGGTTGTACTCGTGCGGCGCGCGCGCGAGGAGTTGCTCGGGAGACGGACGTGATGTCACGTGCGGGCCTCCTTCTCGACTCTGTACAAGCAACGTTACGGCATCCGCCGCGTACGCAGCGGGGAGGTCATCGCGCCTTGCGCAGCGCGGCATGCAGGGCGTCGCGGTAGTCACGCCCCAGTTCGTCCCACCCTGCCGCGGCGGCCGCGGGCAAAGCACGGACGACGACGTCGAGCCCGGCCGGGTGTTCGCGGACGGTCACGGCAGCGAGTTCACGCAGGCGGCGCTTAACCTTGTTCCTGACCACGGCGTTGCCCACCGCCTTGGAGACGATGAACCCCACGCGGGACGCCTGCTCCGTGGTGCTTCGCACGGATACGACGACGTTCCGGCGGCCACTGCGGGCGCCGGAACGTACGGTGTCTGAGAACTGCGCCGAGGTCCGCATCCGATGCCTGGTGGGCAGCACGATGCGAACCTCGCGAGTTGACGATGAGTTAGGCCGACAGGCTGGCGCGGCCCTTGCTGCGGCGGGCGCCGATGATGGCGCGGCCGGCACGGGTGCGCATGCGAGCACGGAAGCCGTGCTTGCGAGAGCGGCGGCGGTTGTTGGGCTGGAAAGTCCGCTTGGGCATTAGTCACTCCACGAGGTTGGACAACGGCGCGCCAACTGCGACGGATCACAGGGGACGCACGCGGTACGTATTTGGGGGCATGCGGACGCGCAGAAATCGCAATCCTACACGCACAAGACTGATTCACAGTAGTCAAAAGGGCCACACCGGTCAAATTGCCGCACACTACGATCGGCGGTCCGGTGGGCTGCCAGACGGGCGGCCGCGTCCCTCCACAAGTGTGTACACCGCCCCCCCCGGGAGCATGTGGAAAAGCGCCGGATCACACCCCGCCAGAGCAAGTTATCCCCAGGTGGGAACTACACAGTTGTAGTTCTGTGCACCGGCTCCGACGGGCTATGTCGAGCCCGGAACCATGCTCTAGGCTGAGGTTTGCGGCCGCCCCCACGAGGTTATCCACCGCTGTGTACAAGTCTGTGGAAAACTGGGGCTTCCCCGTATCTCACGTCAGGAGTCGTTCATGCAGCAGGACAACAGGGCTTTGCTCGAGCAATGGGCAGAGTGCGTCCGCGTCATGAACGAGAACCCGCGGGTCACGGGACGGGCACGCGGGACCATCGCGGTGTGTGAACCCCGCGGCCTGATGGGCACCACGCTGCTGATCGCGGTCCCGAGTGAGGCCACGCGGGAATTCCTGCAGAACCGCCCCATGTCCGAGATCCTGGACGAGAGCGTGGGCCGGGTTCTGGGAGCGGACACGCTCGTGGCATTCGTCGTGGACCCCGAGCTCGAGGTCCAGCCGCCCACCACTCGCGCCGCGACCGACGCGCGGTCCTCCGACCGCACCATCCCCTCGCTCAACGAGCTCGAAGCCGAACGTACGCCCGGACTCTTCCAGCCTGCTCCCGGCCGCGATGCGCCGTCGGGCGAGAGCGTCCCGCGCTCCCCGGCTGGCCTGGCAACTACCGAGCCCGGCGACGGCGCCGGCGAGTACGACGATCTGCCCCCGCGCCGCCTACCCGAAGCCGCGCCCCCGGGGCCGCAACAGCGCGAGGTGCTCAGCACCGGCAACGGTTCGGACACCAGCCCGGCGGATTCGGAATGGGACAGTTCCGCCCGACTGAACCCCAAGTACGTCTTCGACTCCTTCGTGATCGGCCAGTCGAACCGGTTCGCCCACGCCGCAGCCTTCGCGGTCGCAGAGACCCCCGCCAAGGCATATAACCCGCTGTTCATCTACGGGGATTCGGGTCTCGGCAAGACCCACCTGCTGCACGCGATCGGGCACTACGCCAAGCGGCTCTACCCCAAGCTGCGCGTGCGGTACGTGAACTCGGAGGAGTTCACCAACGACTTCATCAACTCCATCCGCGACGACGAGGGCTCGTCTTTCAAGGGCATCTACCGCAACGTGGACCTGCTGCTGATCGATGACATCCAGTTCCTCGCGGGCAAGGAGCACACGCAGGAGGAGTTCTTCCACACCTTCAACGCGCTGCACAATCACGAGAAGCAGATCGTGATCACCTCGGACATGCCGCCCAAACAGCTCACGGGATTCGCCGAGCGGATGCGCTCCCGCTTCGAGTGGGGACTGATCACGGACGTGCAGCCGCCCGAGCTCGAGACCCGGATCGCGATCCTGCGCAAGAAGGCGATTAGCGAGGGGATGGACGCCCCGGACGATGTTATGGAGTACATCGCCTCCCACATCTCCACCAACATCCGCGAACTGGAAGGGGCGTTGATCCGGGTCACGGCCTTCGCGTCCCTCAACAAGCAACCGGTGGATCTCCCGCTCGCAGAGCTCGTGCTGAAGGATCTGATCACCGACGACGGGGGACAGGAGATCACCGCGGCCTCGATCCTGGGGCAGACCGCCGCGTTCTTCAACATCACCCTGGACGAGCTGAAGTCCAAGTCCCGCACGCGCACCCTGGTGACCGCGCGCCAGATCGGCATGTACCTGTTGCGGGAACTCACGGACATGTCCCTGCCCAAGATCGGTCAGGAACTAGGCGGGCGGGACCACACCACGGTCATGCACGCGGACCGTAAGATCCGCACGCTCATGGCCGAACGCCGGCAGATCTTCGATCAGGTCACGGAGCTGACCAACCGGATCAAACAACAATCGCGCGAGGGCTAAGACCCGCCCCGATCACGCGACACCCGGAGACGGGCCCTCGGAACACGGTTCCGGGGGCCCGTTCTTCTTGTGATTCGTCCACAGGTCGAGCCCGCGGATCCACTGCTTTCGCCGCCCACGGTGCACAGGAAAATTCGGGGGTGTGGACGCGCTGTGCACAGTCCTGTTCAGGGCCGTGTGGAAAAATCTGTGGACAACCCCGAACAGGCGGTGGACAACCGCCGCGCATCGGTGGGCAAGCCTGTGGAATCCGCGGAATCACGCGGAAGTTGTGCACTCGGCACGCACAAGGCAATCCACAATCGTCCACACCGGATCAACACCCCCGAACCGCGGGATTCCTGAGGAACAGACAGTTATCCACAGAGTCCACAGGGGTTATTAACACTTCTACCCCTTAAGAAAAGATCGACCGAATAACAAAAATCCGGTTCTCCCCGGCCGAACGGGTCCCCGGGATCTCTGTAATTACAAGAATCCAGGAACCGCCACGGGCGGATCCTGTCCGAACCTGACGATCCGGGGGTTCGGATGACGTCCCCGCGGCCGGATACCATGCAGACAAAACACTTCGGTTCCGAACCAAAGAGGGGCACCCCGTGAAGTTCTCGGTCGAGCGCGACGTACTGGCTGAAGCAGTCACCTGGACTGCCCGTTCGCTGTCACCGCGGCCTCCCGTCCCCCTGTTGTCCGGACTGCTCATCAAGGCGGAGAACGGTTCGCTGTCCATCGCAAGCTTCGACTACGAGATCTCCGCGCGCCTGACCATCAGCGCGGACGTCCTCGAGGAGGGCACCACCCTGGTCTCCGGCCGTCTGCTCGCGGACATCTGCCGCTCGCTGCCCTCCGCTCCCGTGCAGCTCGAGGCCGACGGCGGCAAGGTCACCCTCACGTGCCGTTCCGCCAAATTCAACCTCGCGGCCATGCCCGTGGACGACTACCCCCAGCTGCCCGGACTGCCGGACCTGTCCGGCGTCGTGGCCGGGGACGAGTTCGCGCACGCCGTGGCACAGGTCAACATCGCGGCGTCCAAGGACGACACCCTGCCGATCCTCACGGGCATCCGCATGGAGATCGAGGGCGAGAAGATGACCCTGCTGGCCACCGACCGCTACCGGCTGGCCATGCGGGAACTGACCTGGCGGCCCTCCGATCCCACGATCTCCACGGCGGCCCTGATCAAGGCCAAGACGCTCAATGACATCGCCAAGACCCTGGGATCCTCCGGGGACGTGAACATCGCGCTCGCTCAGAACACGGAACTCGTGGGATTCGAATCCGGCGGACGACGCACCACGAGCCTGCTGATCGACGGCGAGTACCCCAAGATCCGCTCGCTGTTCCCGGATCACACACCGATCACCGCCGTGGTGAAGACCTCGGAACTCGTGGAAGCGGTGCGCCGCGTGTCCCTCGTAGCCGAACGCAACACCCCCGTGCGACTCGCGTTCAGCGAGTCCCGGGTCGCGCTCGACGCGGGAACCGGGGAGGACGCCCAGGCGTCCGAAATTCTGGACGCCCAGCTCAACGGGGATGACATCACCGTGGCCTTCAACCCCACCTACCTCTCCGAGGGACTGCACGCGTTCGACTCCGACTACGTCCGGTTCTCGTTCACGGCCCCTCCGAAGCCGGCCGTGCTCTCGGCCCAGAGCGAGCCCGACGGCGAGGACAGCGTGGACTACAAGTACCTGCTCATGCCGGTGCGTCTGCCCAACCAGTGATCGTGTGTTCGTAGACCACCTGTCGCTCGCCAACTTCCGGACCTACCCCGGTCTGGACCTCCCCCTTGCCCCAGGTCTCACGGTGTTCGTGGGACCCAACGGTGTGGGCAAGACCAACATCGTGGAGGCGATCGACTGGGCCGCGACCCTGGGCTCCCACCGCGTCTCGGGCAACGGACCACTCATCACCACGGGATCGGACCAGGCGATCATCCGGGTACGCGTCAACCGCGGGGGACAGCGCACGGTCCTCGAGTACGAACTCAACGCCGCGCGGGCCAATCGCGTGCGGATCAACCGAGCGGCCCCGGTCCGCGCCCGTGAGGCCCTGGGGACCCTGCACACCGTGTTGTTCTCCCCGGAGGACCTGACCCTGGTCAAGGGGGATCCGTCCCACAGGCGGCGGTTCCTGGACGATCTCGCCACGGCCATGCGGCCGGTGCTCGGTGCCGCGCGCTCGGACTACGACCGGGCGCTGAAGCAGCGCAACGCCCTGCTGAAATCGGCGCGGCGCTCCCGGGGGTTCTCGGACTCGGATCGTGCGACGCTCGCGGTGTGGAACGACCAGCTCGCGCGCGCCGGCGCGGCCGTGATGGGTGCGCGGTTGCAGTTGCTCAAGGCTTTGGAGCCCGAGGTGGACCGGGCATACCAACAGCTCACGGACGGGCCCAAGCACGTGTCCCTGGGCTACGAGAGCTCGTCCGTGGCACCCGGTGCCGATCAGGAAGCGCTCGAACACTTCTCGGTCACGGACCTCTACGAGCTCATGATGAATGCCTTCGAGCGCATGGCACGTCATGAGCGGGATCGCGGGATCACCCTGGTGGGACCGCATCGGGACGACCTCGTGATCCGACTGGGCGACACCCCCGCCAGGGGCTACGCGTCCCACGGGGAGACCTGGTCCACGGCCCTGGCCCTCCGCCTGGGCTCGTGGTATGTCCACCTCGCCGACGATCCGGCCCGGGGTTCGGCGCCCGTGCTGATCCTGGACGACGTGTTCGCGGAACTGGACGCGCGCCGTCGACGCCGCCTGGCCGAGCTCGTGCGGCAGGCCGAGCAGGTGCTCGTAACCGCCGCGGTGGACGAGGACCTACCCGCGGCGCTGCTCGAGGACTCGCCCACGGTGATCGAGGTAGAGCCGGGGGCGGTATGGAACCGCGCAGCGTCGTCGGCCGAGCCCGAGCCCGAGTCCGGACCCGAGCCCGGGTCCGGCGGGAACCAGAACGCTCCCCAGGCGGAGCAGCCGTGAGCGAGCCCGTGCATCGCGACGTCGTGGACGCGGCGGCCGTGGCCCTGCAACGGGCCCGGAAGGCCGCCCGCGACCGCGGGGACACGCCCCTGTCCAAGGCGGCCGCGGCCAAGAACATGCGCGCCTTCGGCACGGCCATGGAGGAGGGAACGGGCTCCCCGGCATTGCGCGCGCGGGACCGCTACGGCGTGGATCCGCGGCAGCTCGGGGGCTTCTCGGGACCGGGGCGTTCCGCGCGGGACCCCCGAGCGCTGTCCACCGTGGTGGACGCGCTGATGACCCACAGGGGATGGAAGACGCCCGTGAACGTGAGCAGTGTGCTCGCGGACTGGCCGTCCCTCGTGGGGGCGCGCAACGCTGAGCACACGTGGCCCGAGAGTTTCGAGGACACCGTGGTGCGCGTGCGCTGCGACTCCACGGCCTACGCGACCCAGCTGCGGTTGATCCAACCCCAGATCATCAGGAAGTTCTCGGACAAGCTGGGGGAGGGGATCGTCACGCGGCTCGAGATCCACGGTCCCGTGGGGCCGAGCTGGAAACGGGGGCGCTGGTCGGTGCAGGGCAGGGGGCCGCGGGACACCTACGGGTGAGCTGAAATCGTCAAAAACGCGCCAGAAGCGCGCGAGGCGCACCGCACCCCGAAAATGGGTCCACCCTGCGCGGCGGGGCTCCGGGGCGTCTGCGGGCCGTCCAGCGCTTCATGCGGTAGAATGGGAAGCCAAAGATCTTCCCGTCCCGCCAGCCGATGAGCCGCGAGCCGTCTCATCGGCTGTATTCATATGGGTCGGGTGATGATCGCCATCGATTACGCAGGAGGACCGGAGACCCCGTGGCTACAGAGGATCCCCTACAGCACGAGTACGGCGCGAGCGACATCACCGTTCTGGAAGGCCTCGAGGCGGTCAGGAAGCGCCCGGGGATGTACATCGGTTCCACTGGCCCCCGCGGCCTGCACCACCTGGTCTACGAGGTGGTCGACAACTCGGTGGACGAGGCGCTCGCGGGGTACTGCGACCACATCGAGGTGACCCTCCAGTCGGACGGCGGCGTGCGCGTGAGCGACAACGGCCGCGGCATCCCGGTGGACATGCACCCCACGGAGGGCAAGCCCACCGTGGAGGTCGTGATGACCATCCTGCACGCCGGTGGCAAGTTCGGCGGCGGCGGCTACGCCGTGTCCGGCGGTCTGCACGGCGTGGGCATCTCGGTGGTCAACGCCCTGTCCCGGCGTGTGGACACCGAAGTCCGCCGGCAGGGCTACGTCTGGCGGATGAGCTTCGCGAACGGCGGCCACCCCCAGGGTGAGCTCGAACGCGGCGAGCAGACGGACGAGACCGGGACCACCCAGGTCTTCTACCCGGACCCCGAGATCTTCGAGACCGTGGACTTCGATTTCGAGACCCTGCGGGCGCGGTTCCAGCAGATGGCGTTCCTCAACAAGGGTCTGCGGATCACGCTCACGGACGAGCGCGTCACGGACGAGACCGGCGAGGAGATCGCGGGGGAGTCCCCCGTGGACGCCTCCGGTCCGGTCGAGGGACAGGACGGAGGGACGGTCGGCGCGGACGACGCCGCTGTCCACGCCCACGCGGGCGCCCGCCGGGTGGTCTACTGCTACGAGCACGGGTTGCTGGACTACGTCACGTTCCTGAATTCGGCCAAGAAGGTCGATCTGATCCACGACGACGTCATCTCGCTCGAGGTGGACGACCCGGACAAGAAGATGTCCCTGGAGCTGGCCATGCAGTGGACCACGGCGTTCAACGAGTCCGTGCACACGTACGCCAACACCATCAACACCCATGAGGGCGGCACCCACGAGGAGGGCTTCCGCACCGCGCTGACCACGCTCATCAACCGCTACGCGCGGGAGAACAGGCTGCTGCGCGACAAGGACGACAACCTCACGGGCGAGGACGTGCGCGAGGGGCTCACCGCGGTGATCTCGATCAAGCTCGCGGAACCCCAGTTCGAGGGGCAGACCAAGACCAAGCTAGGCAACTCGGAGGCCAAGACCTTCGTTCAGCGCGAGATGTTCGACCTGTTCGGGGCGTGGTTGGAGCGCAACCCCACCCCCGCCAAGGACATCATCCGCAAGGCGATCTACGCGTCCCAGGCGCGGTTGGCCGCGCGCAAGGCACGCGAGACCACACGACGCAAGGGCCTGCTGGAGTCCGGGGGCATGCCGGGCAAGCTCAAGGACTGCTCGTCCAAGGACCCCACGGTCTCCGAGATCTACATCGTGGAGGGTGACTCCGCGGGCGGTTCCGCCGTGCAGGGCCGCGATCCCGCGCACCAGGCGATCCTGCCGCTGCGCGGGAAGATCCTCAACGTGGAGCGGGCCCGGTTGGACCGGGCGCTGTCCAACGCGGAAGTGCAGTCCATGATCACAGCCTTCGGCGCGGGGATCGGTGACGACTTCGACATCGAGAAGGCCCGCTATCACAAGATCGTGCTCATGGCGGACGCGGACGTGGACGGTCAGCACATCACCACCCTGCTGCTCACGCTGCTGTTCCGGTTCATGCGTCCGCTCATCGAGCACGGGTACGTGTACCTCGCGCAGCCGCCGCTGTACCGCATTAAATGGTCCAACGCGCCGCACAACTACGTCTTCTCGGACGCCGAGCGCGATGCCGCCCTGGCCAAGGGGCTGGCGGAGAACCGCCGGCTGCCCAAGGACAACGGCATCCAGCGCTACAAGGGCCTCGGCGAGATGGACTACACGGAGCTGTGGGACACCACCATGGACCCCGAGCACCGCACGCTGTTGCAGGTCACCATGGACGACGCCGCCGCGGCGGACCAGGTGTTCTCGGTCCTCATGGGCGAGGACGTGGAGTCCCGCCGCGAGTTCATCCAACAGAACGCGAAGGACATCCGCTTCCTGGACATCTGAGCATGTGACGCCCGGAATATTCCGGCGCGAATATGAACGATGATCCCGGGGACGAGAGAAGGAAACAGCAACCCATGAGTGACGAGACGCAGGACGGCAACGGCCCCGTGGACCCGCAGGACGCACCCGAGGCCGGCGACGGCGTCGTGACCGACGAGGTGGCGATCACGGGCGACCGCGTAGAGCAGATCGATCTCCAGACGGAGATGCAGCGCTCCTACCTGGACTACGCCATGGCGGTGATTGTGGGGCGCGCGCTGCCGGACGTGCGGGACGGTCTCAAGCCCGTGCACCGGCGGGTGCTCTACACGATGTACGACGGCGGTTACCGCCCCGATCGTTCGTTCAACAAGTGCGCGCGCGTGGTCGGCGACGTGATGGGCAACTACCACCCGCACGGTGACTCCGCGATCTACGACGCCCTGGTGCGACTGATCCAGGACTGGATCATGCGCTACCCGCTCGCGCTGGGGCAGGGCAACTTCGGTTCCCCCGGTAACGACGGCGCCGCGGCCCCCCGGTACACCGAGACCAAGATGGCGCCTCTGGCCATGGAGATGGTCCAGGACATCCACGAGGACACCGTGGACTTCCAGGACAACTACGACGGCAAGCAGCAGGAACCCGTGGTGCTGCCCGCGCGGTTCCCCAACCTGCTGGTCAACGGCTCCTCCGGCATCGCGGTGGGCATGGCCACCAACATCCCCCCGCACAACCTGCGCGAGGTCGCGGACGGCGTGCAGTGGTACCTCAAGAACCCGCACGTGGACCGCGAGACCCTGCTCGAAGAACTCATCAAGCGGATCAAGGGTCCGGACTTCCCCTCCGGGGCGCAGATCCTCGGCCACAAGGGCATCGAACAGGCCTACCGCACCGGTCGTGGTTCCATCACGCAGCGCGCGGTGGTCAGTGTGGAGGAGATCCACAACCGCACGTGCCTCGTGGTCACGGAGCTGCCGTACCAGGTCAACCCGGACAACCTGGCCATCAAGATCGCGGACCTCGTCAAGGAAGGGCGGGTCCAGGGCATCGCCGACATGCGCGACGAGACCTCGGGGCGCACGGGTCAGCGGTTGGTGATCGTGCTCAAGCGGGACGCCGTACCCAAGGTCGTGCTCAACAACCTCTACAAGCACACGCAGTTGCAGGAGAACTTCTCCGCGAACATGCTCGCGCTCGTGGACGGGGTGCCCCGGACGCTGTCCCTGGACGCGTTCGTGCACCACTGGGTCACCCACCAGATGGAAGTCATCGTCCGGCGCACCACGTACCGCCTCAAGCAGGCGCAGGAGGAAGCGCACATCCTGATCGGCCTGCTCAAGGCCCTGGACGCCCTGGACGAGGTCATCGCCCTGATCCGGCGCTCGCCCACCGTGGAGCAGGCACGCACCGGGCTTATGGAGCTGCTCGAGATCGACGAGGCCCAGGCCCAGGCGATCCTCAACATGCAGTTGCGCCGCCTGGCCGCGCTCGAACGGCAGAAGATCCAGGACCGGCACGCCGAGCTGCAGCGGTTGATCGCCGAGTACGAGTCGATCATCGCGTCCGAGGATCGTCAGCGCGAGATCATCTCGGAGGAACTGCAGGGCATCGTGGACCACTACGGTGACGACCGCCGCACCGAGGTGCTCTACGGCTTCGACGGGGACGTCTCCATGGAGGACCTCATCCCGCAGGAGCAGGTGGTCGTGACCATCACGCGCGACGGCTATGTCAAGCGAACCCGCGCGGACGAGTACCGCGCCCAGCACCGAGGTGGTCGCGGCATCAAGGGCGCGCAGTTGCGCGGCGACGACGTCGTGGAGCACTTCTTTGTGACGAGCACCCACAACTGGATCCTGTTCTTCACGACCCTCGGGCGCGTCTACCGCGTCAAGGCCTATGAGTTCGTGGAGGCCGGCCGGGACGCCAAGGGCCAGCACGTGGCCAACCTCATGGAGTTCCAGCCCGAGGAACGCATCGCCCAGGTCATGGAGCTGCACTCCTACCAGGACGCCCCGTACCTCGTGCTCGCGACCCGCAACGGGTTGATCAAGAAGTCGCGGCTCCCGGACTACGACACCAATCGTTCCGCGGGCGTGATCGCGATCAACCTGCGCGAGAACGACGAGTTGGTCTCGGCCATGCTCGTGAACACCGACGACGACGTCATGCTGATCTCGCGCCTGGGCCAGTCCCTGCGGTTCACCGCTGACGACGACGCCCTGCGCCCCATGGGTCGCGCGACCTCCGGTGTCACGGGCATGAAGTTCCGCCCCGGGGACGAGTTGCTCTCCGCCAACGTGGTCAGCGACGACTCCTACGTGTTCGTGGTGACCGAGGGCGGCTACGCCAAGCGCACGAGCGTCCAGGAGTACCGCGTGCAGGGCCGCGGTGGCCTGGGCATCAAGGTTGCCAAACTCGCCGAGGTCCGCGGTGGCCAGGTGGGCGGGCTGATCGTGGGCGAGAACGACGAGGTGCTCGTGGTCATGGAGAGCGGCAAGGTCGTGCGCTCCAACGTGAGCGAGGTCCCCGCCCGCGGCCGTGACACGATGGGTGTGATCTTCGCCAAGCCGGGTCCCAACGACGCCATCGTGGGGGTCGCCCGCAACGCCGAGCGGGAGATCGAGAAGGAGGTCGCGGAGGAGGACGCCGCCGAGGCCACCGGGCCGAGCGACGTCGCCCCCGGCTCCGCGATGGACTCCCCCGAAGTCACGACCGCGGACGTCCCCGCGGGCCAGGACGGTGCCGACGCCGCTGCGCCGGTCGGTGACGACGATGCAGTAGCGTTGGAGCACAACGACAACGGAGGTGACGCATGAGCGCGAGCTCAGCCTCGAAGGCGGGCCAGCCCGTGAAGACTTCTTCCCCCCAGAAGCCGTCCCCGCAGAGCGCCAAGAGCTCCGGCAAGGGACTCGTGCGACCCGCCCCCCGGGCCAAGGTGCGCCGCGCACGGCTCGTGGTGTCCAAGGTGGACACGTGGTCCGTGCTCAAGCTGGCCTTCCTGCTCTCCGTGGCGCTCGGGATCATCACGGTCGTGGCGTCCCTGGTGCTGTGGATCGTGCTGAGCCTCACCGGGCTGTTCGACGGGATCAACGAACTGCTGTCCATGCTCGGCGGCAGCGCCGGGGGAGCGGACATCAAGCGGTTCCTCTCGCTCGGCAACGTGGCCCTGTTCGCCACGATCATCTCCGTGGTCAACGTCATCCTGCTGACCGTGCTGTCCGTGCTCGGGGCGCTCGTGTACAACATCGCGGCGTCCCTGATCGGGGGCATCGGGGTGACCCTGACCGACGACTGATCCCGCGGTCCGTCCGATTTTGTGCGGCGGATGAAACTCCGGTAAAGTCTTGGCGTGGCCGATCAGAGGACGATTCTGGCGGTGCACGCTGAGGGCGTATAGCTCAGACGGTTAGAGCGCTTCGCTGATAACGAAGAGGTCCCAGGTTCAATTCCTGGTACGCCCACCCATCGAATTCCCGCCAACCGCGAGATGATCTCGTTCGGAGGGTCCCCATGAAGGCACGAATCGCAGCCCTGGCCGCACTGGCCGGCTTGTCCGTGGCAGCCTTCAAGTCCTGGCGCGAGGCGGAAGCCAAACGAGAGGCGTGGAATTCGGCCGTGGACCCCGTGGACTGACCGTCCCGGTACCGCGATCCGCGTTCGGCAGGATCAGCACCACAACTGAACACGGGGCCTTAGCTCAGTTGGTAGAGCGCCGCCTTTGCAAGGCGGATGTCAGGAGTTCGAATCTCCTAGGCTCCACACCCGAGAACCCCCGGGGACCGCAGCGCCGGTCCCCGGGGGTTCCTTCGTGCCGGGCCTGTTCCTGGTCCGTGCTCATCCGCTTTCATCCGGTTCGTCCTGGCCCGGTTCCTCCTGTCCCCGGCCTTGCGTGCGCGTCCCCGGTCCTCGGCGGGGACACACCAGCCATACTTCGCCACCGAAGGAGTGTGGCGCACCCCGCGTGAAAGACTGCATGAGCACAACTGTGACCTGATTCATGCCCGAAGTGTGGAGCCCCCGATGCGCGACAAGACCCCGCTGCAACCCCTTCCGTCCATCGACCCCGATGAGTCGTTGGAGAAGGTCAAACGGTGGCAGCTGATCGGTCCCGGTCTCGTGGTGGCGGCCACGGGCGTGGGTGCCGCGGACATGGTGGCCACGCTGACCGCCGGCTCGCGCTACGGCTACACCCTCTTGTGGGCGGTCATCGCGGGCACGATCATGAAGATTGTGCTCGTGGAGGGCGCCGGTCGGTACTCGCTCGCGAGCGGGCGCACCATTTTCGAGGGTTGGCGCTCCCTGGGCCGGTGGACGTCCTGGTACTTCGGTCCGTACATCCTGATCTGGGGATTCGTGTACGGCGCCACGGCCATGTCCTCCTCCGCCCTGCCGCTCGCCGCGCTGTTCCCCATCCTGCCCCTGTGGGCGTGGGCCATCCTCATGGGCCTGATCGGGTTCGTGATCGTGTGGGCGGGGCGCTACGCGGTGATCGAGAAGATCACCGCGGCCATGGTGGGGATCATGTTCCTGGTCATGGTGGGGCTCGCGATCATCACCCTGCCCAATATCCCTCAGATGCTTACCGGGCTGATCCCCGTGATCCCGCAGGGCGGTGTGGTCTACACGCTCGCGTTGGCCGGCGGCGTGGGCGGCACGATCACCCTCGCGGCTTACGGCTACTGGCTGCGGGAGAAGGGCTGGCACCAACCGCGGTGGATGCGCGTGATGCAGCTCGACAACACCGTGGCCTACACCGTGACCGGTATCTTCGTGCTCGCGATGCTCGTGGTGGGTGCCGAGGTCCTCTACTCCGCCGGCTACGCCATCAGCGCCGGGGACAAGGGCCTGCTGGACCTGGACCGGGTGCTGCGCGACCGCTACGGGGACGTCATCGGCATCGCGTTCCTCGTGGGATTCTGGGCGGCCTCGTTCTCCTCCGTGGTGGGTGTGTGGTCCGGGGTGTCCCTCATGTTCGCGGACTACTGGGGCAACATCCGCAAGAAGCCCAGCGGCCATCCGGACACCCGCAACGGCGGGAAGTACTTCAAGTTCTACCTGCTGTGGCTCACGTTCCCGCCCATGCTCCTGCTCCTGTTGGACCGGCCTGTATTCCTCATCCTGCTCTACGGCGTGCTCGGGGCACTGTTCATGCCGTTCCTGGCGGTCACGCTGCTGGGACTGCTCAACACGTCCCGCACGCCCAAGCGCTGGCGCAACGGTGTGTTCACCAACGCGGTCCTGGTGGTCTGCGCCGTGCTGTTCATCATCCTGGGCGTCTACCAGATGTGGGACACGGTCTCCGACATCTTCTCCTGAGTCCCACCGCACGGGGCCGCGGGTCTCCCCGCACGGCCCGTGCGTTCGCAGCGAACGACTCATGCGTTCCTTCCATGTAGCCCGTGCGCTCGCCATGCACGGGTTCGTGTGTTCATTCCGGTACGACGACGGCGCCCCCCCCCCCAAGGGATGCGGCGCCGTCGTCGTGCGGGTCACGCGCGGTCGACGCGCGAGAACCGGCTCAGTGCTTGGGGTCGCCCGGGTTGTGCTTGGAGCGGTTGTCCGGGGTGCCCATGTCGTCCGTCTTGGAGCCCTTGATCTGCTCCTTGACCTCGTTCACGGTCTGCTTGGCGTCCTCGGCCACAGACTTCACGCTGTCCGAGGCGCGGTGGGCGGCCTGGGACGCGGTGCCCGCCTTCTGGGCGGAGGAGGTGGGGTCCTTGACGTCGTCCACCTTCACACCGGTGCCGGCGGCGACCGTGGAGTTCGTGTTGACCGGGGAAGCCGATACACGCGGGGAGGCCGTGACGGGGGTCTTCCAGGGGTCCTGCACCGGGCGGGACGCGCGCCACGCGGCCACACCGGCCACGCCACCGGCGGCGAGGAGACCGAGGAGCAGCAGACCCTTGTGGCCACCCTGGGCCTTCTTCTGCTGCTTGGCGTATTCCTTGGCCGAGTTCTTCGCGGCCTTCTGGATGCGCTTGACGGTCTTCTTGTCACCAGTCAGCTTGGCCACGAGGGCGTCGAACTGGTCCGAGGTGTCCGCGTGGGCGACCTTGGAGGCCAGCGCGGCCACGGCGCCGGAGTATTTGTCCTGCGCCACGGCACGGCCCTCGGCGGTCTTTTTGGCGGCCTTCGCGGCCATGGGGGCGGCGGCAGCGGCACCGGCGGCCTTGGCCTTCTCGCCGCGGTGCTTGATGTCCTCACCGAGGTTCTGCGCCTTGCCCAGACCGTCCTGGACGTAGGGACCCGTGGCCTCCACACCGCTCGCGAGGGCGGACGCACCCGCCTGCACGCCGTGCTGCAGCTTCTCCCCGAACTCACCGATCTCGCTGGAGAGCCAGTCCCCAGCGCTGACGACCTTGGACTCGGCGTTCTTCCTGGCGTGCTCGGTCTGCTTCTGGGCCTTGCTCTTGAACAAGCTCATTGTGTGTCCCTCCTACAGTGGTGACCGTAAAAATCTCCACCTTCAGCATACGGTCTGACAACCCCGGGATTCCCGGGGATAAAGCGACACCCCAGCCCTTTTCACTGTGCGCTGAACACCTCGGGAGCGTTCTGTCGGCCCCGAGGACGCCGTGCCACAATGTGAATCATGACTTCCGCTATCGCCACGCACAAGGCCACCATCCACACCAACCACGGGGACATCGTGGTGGACCTTTTCGGCAACCACGCGCCCAAGACGGTCAAGAACTTCGTGGGTCTCTCGGACGGCACCCAGGAATGGGCGGACCCCCGCACGGGTGAGAAGCAGAACGGCCCGCTCTACAAGGACGTCGTCTTCCACCGCATCATCAAGGACTTCATGATCCAGGGCGGGGACCCGCTGGGCCAGGGCATCGGTGGCCCAGGCTACAACTTCGACGACGAGATCAGCCCCGAACTGAACTTCAACGCCCCGTACATGCTGGCCATGGCCAATGCCGGTACCCGCAACGGCCGCGGCACCAACGGCTCCCAGTTCTTCATCACCACCGCGCCCACCACGTGGCTGCAGGGCAAGCACACCATCTTCGGTGAGGTCGCGGACGACGAGTCCAAGAAGGTCGTGGACGAGCTCAACAACGTGCGCACCGGCGGCCAGGACCGCCCCGTAGAGGACTGCGTGATCACCTCCATCGACATCGAGAAGCTCTGACCCGCAGCTTTCACGCCCGGCACGAAGCCCACCCGGTCCCCGGGTGGGCTTCGTCCGTATTCGAGCCCCGTCCAGCCGCCCCGCCCACTCCCGGAGGATAACCATGACCCACCACCCCGACGACCCGCCGGACCACGGACGGCCCGCTGGCGCCCCGGACGGTCCCGCCCCGTGGAGCGGCGCGCCCGTTCCCGCCCCGCGGTACGGGCAATACGTCCACGGTCAGCAGTCCGCCCACCCGGGTGGCGCGCCACGCGGCGGGTACGACGGCGCTGCGCCGCGCCGTCGTCGCAGCCCCCAGCGCGTCGGGGGCATGCCCGTGACGTGGACGCTCATCGGGATCTGCGTGGTCATGTGGGGCCTGCAGTGGCTCACGAGCCTGTTCACGCCCTACAGCCTGACGAGCATCCTGGGATACGCTCCCTCGCTCACGGACACCCAGCCGTGGCGGATGCTCACGAGCGGTTTCGTCCACGCGATGCCCTCACCGCTGCACCTACTGCTCAACATGTACACGCTCTATCTCTTCGGTCGGATGCTCGAGCCGCTGCTGGGGACCTGGCGGATGGCCGTCCTGTTCGTGGTGTCCGTGCTGGGCGGATCCGTGGGAGTGCTGTTGCTCGGTAATCCGTGGGTGCTCGTCATCGGGGCGTCCGGCGGCGTCTTCGGGCTCTTCGGCGCCATGTTCGTGTTCATGCGCCACTTCAAGAACAACATCACGCCCATCGCGGTGTTGATCGCGATCAACCTGGCTTTCGGTTTCCTGGTGGGCGGCATCGCCTGGCAGGCGCACGTGGGCGGGTTGATCGCCGGTGGTCTCGTGGCGCTCGCCATGCTGCCGGGGTTGCGTCGCCGACTCTGACCGGGCCCGGCCGTAAGCAGGGAAAGCTCTCCCGTTCCGCCGGATCCGGGTCGGGGCTCGCACTCTGATCCGGGCGTCCCAATGGCTGTCCACAGGGGTTGTCCACACCTGTTAACAACTTACAGATGTGTAATTCCACAACTGTGAACACCCCTGTGGATACCGCGACAGCGCGCTAGGACTGCCCTGGAGGGGACATGTCGATCGCGATATGCACAAGGTTCTCCACACCTGTGGATAATTTTCGTGCACGGGGTGGGGACAGTTCACGATCGTGACCTCACCCACACGTGTGCGGGCTCGTGAATAAATCGCGCGTGCACCGTGTTGTACTGATCCTGTGCCCGCCCGGGTGCTGCCCGAATGGTCCGCCCGCGCGGTTCACCCGCTACGAGCGCCTGCGCGGTGCGCTGTCAATAGGCCACGGACCGATCGCCACGGCCTCTGCGGCCACTCGCCCGCATCCCTCTGGGGAGCCCCACCTGCGAATCCTCGAAAGGTCGCGCGTCCATGTCCCAGTTGACCCCCGCCCGTCGCAGACTCGCGCTGTTCGCCCTGGCCCTGGGCGGTTTCGGCATCGGCTGCACGGAATTCGCGTCCATGGGACTGTTGCCCCAGATCGCCCAGAACCTCCTGCCCGATCTCTACGGTGCGTCCTCTGAGACCGGGATCGCACGCGCCGGGTGGCTCGTGAGCGCGTACGCCATAGGTGTCGTGGTCGGGGCCCCGGTCATCTCCTTCTTCGCCGCGAAGTCCTCCCGCACCACGATGCTGCTCGTGATGGCCGCGGCACTGCTCATGGGCAACCTCGCCTCTGCAATCGTGCCCACGTTCGAGTCCCTCCTGGTGATGCGGTTCCTCGCGGGTATTCCCCATGGCGCATACTTCGGTCTGGCGTCCCTCGTGGCCGCCACCGTGATGGGTCCGGGGAACCAGGCCAAGGGTGTGGCGCTTGCTTTATCGGGGCTCACGGTCGCCAACGTCGTAGGTGTCCCCGTGATGACGGCGGTCGGTCAGGCCTACGGCTGGCGCATGGCATACGTCGCGGTGGCCGTGGTCTTCGCGGTCACTGCGATCGGCGTGTGGCTGACCGTCCCCCACCAGGACCGGGTGGTCGGAGCGAACCGGCGCCGTGAACTGCGGGCGTTCCGGCTGCCGCAGGTGTGGATCGTCATGGGGATCGCGGGGATCGGTTTCGGCGGGTTCTTCGCGATCTACAGCTACCTGACCCAGATGAGCCGTGAGCTGGCGGGGCTGTCCGGCGCCGGCATCCCGTGGTTGCTCGCGGTCGTGGGAATCGGCATGACCCTGGGCAACATCCTGGGCGGGATCAGCGCGGACCGCAGTGCCCGGCGCACCATGGCCGTGGGTTTCCCGGCGCTCACCGCGGCACTGTTGCTCGTGGGGGCGCTCGCGGGATCCCCCGTGGGGATCTTCGTGGCCGGGTTCCTCATGGCACTGGCCAACTCGTTCATCATGCCCAGCATCCAGAGCTGGCTCATCACGGCGGCGGGGCCCGCCCAGCTCATGGGCGCATCGCTTAACCACGCGGCGTTCAATGTGGCCAACTCGATCGGGGCCCTGCTGGGCGGTGCGGTGATCTCCGCCGGTTTCGGCTACCGCTCCCCGGCCCTCGTGGCGGCCGCGCTGGCCGTGATCGGAGGTCTCCTCGCGCTCGCGGGTGTCAAGCGCCAGAAGGCGGACCGGCGGCGTCGGCTCGAGGCCGGCCTCCCGGTGACGGCCTCGCAACAGGCCGTCTGACGCCCCACCCGCGCGGGATGGACCTGTTGCGTCAGCGCTCGCTCGCGGTGGACACCGTGCGCCGCGTGTTGACCGGGCAGGGCTACCGCGAGGTCGAGACACCGGTGCTGAACACGGTGCACGGCGGGGCCTCGGCGCGCCCGTTCCGCACGTACATCAACGCGTACGGGATGGACCTCACGCTGCGGATCGCACCCGAGCTGTACCTCAAGCGACTGCTCGTGGCGGGCAGCGGGCCCATCTTCGAGGTAGCCCGCAACTTTCGCAACGAGGGCGCGGACGCGACCCACAACCCGGAGTTCACCGCGCTCGAGGCGTACCACCCGTTCGCGGATTACACGGTCATGCGTGAGCTGACCGAGACGATGATCAAGACGGTGGCCCAGGCGTTGCACGGTACCCAAGTGCTGCCCCTGTACGACGTGCACAACCCCGACGCCGTGCCCGTGCTGACCGACGTGTCCGGGCCGTGGCCCGTGATCGCCGTGACGGATGCGGTGAGCAAGGCGGCGGGACGGCGGATCTCGATCGAGTCGGACTTCGAGACCCTGCTCGCAGTGGCCGCGCAGCACGACGTGGAGATCGGTCCGGGCATGGGCCCCGGGGCGGTGCTCGAGAGCCTCTATGAGGAGCTCGTGGAACCGCACACCGTGTTCCCCACATTTTACTGCGACTTCCCGGAGGAGACCTCCCCGCTGACCGCACCCCACCGCTCCGAGCGCGGGCTCGTGGAACGCTGGGGCCTGGTGGTCAACGGCATGGAAGTCGGTACGGCGTACTCCGAGCTGACCGACCCGGTGGTCCAGCGCCGCCGGCTCACGGAGCAGTCGCTCAAGGCCGCCGCGGGGGACCTCGAGGCCATGCAGGTGGACAATGATTTCCTGGACGCCCTGGAGGTGGGCATGCCCCCGGCCGGTGGCATGGGGATCGGGCTGGACCGGTTGGTCATGCTCATGACCGCCACGACCATCCGCGACGTCCTGAGTTTCCCGTTCGTGAAGCCGCAGCAGCCGTGATCGCGCCCCGCGCGACCCCGGTTGCGGGCACACCGCGGGACGAACGAGCTACCCCGGGCGAGCGCCGTCGTCCGGGGAGGAACAGGACCGTGGTGCGCGGCACCCGGCCCACGAGGAGAAGAGTGGGTCACCATGACGCTTGAACTGCTGCACACCGCGGGAACGCTGATCCCGCAGCTGCCACCGCTAGGCGATCCCGCCCAACTGCTCGAGCAGCTGGGGCCGTGGGCGCTCGCCGGGACCACCCTGATGGTGTTCGTGGAATCGGGGCTGTTGTTCCCGTTCCTGCCCGGGGACTCCCTGCTGTTCACGGGTGGACTGCTGCACGAGGCGTTGCAGGTCCCGCTGTGGCTCATGATCCTGGTACCGTTCATCGCGGCGGTCGCGGGGGACCAGGTGGGCTACTTCCTGGGTAACCGGTTCGGCCGGCGCTTTTTCTCCGACGACGCCCGGTTCCTGAAGACCTCCTACCTCAACCGCACGGAGGACTTCTTCCTGCGCTACGGCGGCAGGGCGATCGTGCTCGCGCGCTTCGTCCCGATCATCCGCACGTACGTCCCGCTCGTGGCGGGCACGGCGCGCCACCCGTACCGCCGCTTCGTGGGGTGGAACGTCCTGGGTGGCTTCCTGTGGGTGACCATCATGGTGGTGGCCGGGTCCCTGCTGGGCGGGATCCCGCTGATCCGTGACCACGTGGACCTGATCGCGATCCTGATCGTGGTGATCTCGGTGATCCCGGTGGCCCTGCAGATCCTCAAGGGGTTCCGGGACCGGGGGCCGCAGGAGAGTGCTACGGGACGATCGTGAACTTGACGTGGCCGTCCCCGCCGCGTTCGACGATCCGCAGCACCTCGCCGGCCTCCTCGAACGGGTATACGGGGCCCAGGCAGTAGTCCACGGTCACCTCGCCGTCGTGGATGCGGCGCACGGCCTTGTGGAAGGATACGAGACCGGGCTCGGACTGGGCGGCCACGGAGGCCAGTTCCTCGTCCGGGACCCGGACCGTGTGCGCCCCCAGCTCCCGGGCGATCCGCAAGCGTGATTCCTGCTTGTCCGAGACGATCACCTGCTCGAAGCCCCGGCGCAGCGCGTCCTGGCGGAAGAACAGGCCCGCGGAGCCCGCACCCATGATCACGCACGTGCCCGCGTGGCCTCCGGGGCCGGTCACTGCTCGGTCAGGATGGTCCCCTTCTCGAGGACATGGGTTGCGCGCACGATGACTCCTCCACGGCGGGGACGGACAGGCTTCCGTCCTCACCGTATGGCACCGGTGTGGTCCCCGTGACAACGTACCGGTAACCTGTGCGGGTGAAACTTCCCCGGGCCCTGCGGCCGTTCTCGTCACGTGCGTACACGGTGCTCGCCGTGGCCATGTGCATGAGCGTCTTCGGCTCCGGGTTGTGGGCCGTGGCCCTCGTGGCGCGGGTCATGGCGCTCGGGGGTTCCGCGGTGCAACTGTCCCTCGTTATGGCCGCCGGCGCGGTGGGCATGGTGTGCTTCGTGCTGCTCGGCGGGGTCACCGCGGACCGCCTGCCCCTGGGACTCATCCTGCGGTGCGTGGAGGTCACCAACCTGGTCACGGCGTTGACCATCGTGATCCTCACCTGGACCGACACCCTCGCGCTGTGGCACCTCGCGCTCGCCGCGTTCGTCTTCGCCGGCACCGTGGGGTTCTTCTACCCCGCCTACTCCGCGGCCCTGCCCAGGATCCTGCCGCCCGATCAGCTGCTCGCGGCCAACGGCGTGGAGGGCACGGCCCGCCCCCTGCTGCAGATCGCGGCCGGGCCCGCGGTGGGCGGGGCCCTCACGGGCCTGGCCCTCCCGGGGGCGTCCGTCCTGGCGATCGCGGTGTGCCACGCGATCGCGCTGTCCTTCATGCTGCGGTTACGGATCCCGGAGCGCGAGGTCACCGGACCGATCCCTGCGGTGGACACCGCCCGGCCCTCCGTCCTTCGCGATCTTGTGGACGGGTTCCGGTACTGCGTGCGCACCCCGTGGTTGCTGTGGACGCTCTTGTGGGCCATGAGCGCGGTGTTCCTGTTCATCGGCCCGCTCGAGGTGCTCGTCCCGTTCCTGGTGGTGGACCGGCTGGGCGGATCGCTCGCGAGTTACGGCGCCATGCTGGGGCTGTACGGCGTGTCCACGGCCGTGGGCTCGAGCATCATGGCATCAGTGCAACTGCCCCGCAAGTACCTCACGACCATGATCTGGCTGTGGGGTTTCGGCACCCTGCCGTTCGGTCTGGTGGGTAGCACCGACTCGTGGTGGGTCATGGCGGCGGCGCTGTGCATCTTCGGGGCCACGGGTGGCGCGGGTCAGGTCATCTGGGGCACGCTCCTGCAACGGCGGGTGCCCGGGCACATGCTGGGGCGGATCTCGTCCCTGGACTTCTTCGTTTCGCTGTCCCTCATGCCCATCTCCATGGCCGTGGCCGGACCCGTCTCGCAGGTGCTGTCACCGGAAGCGATCTTCTGGGGCGTCGCACTGCTGACCCCCACGCTCGGCGTGGTCGCGGTCGTCGTCGGGCGGATGTACCGGGATCAGGCCGCCCACCCCTTGCGGTGATCCTCGCGCGCGTGTCCTGAACGGACGACGACGCCGCGGTGCCCCTCCCTGGGGACGGGCGACGCGGCGTCGTGACAAGTATTTATATCGGGATCAGTATGCCTTGTTGCGCTGCTGGACGACCAGGTGGATCAACGCGAACGTGTGGTCCTCGTCGATCGCCTTGTAGGCCTGCTCAAGCGCCCCGGGGATCTCGGACTCGCGCTCCACACGCACGCCGAAACCGTGGAACGCCGTGGCCATGGCCGCGAAGTCCGGGTTTTTCAGCTGGGTCCCGGAGACGTGACCCGGGTAGTGCTGTTCCTGGTGGGTACGGATGGTGCCGTACTCCTGGTTGTCCATCACGATGACCAGGGGAGTGGCGCCGTACTGCGCGGCGGTCGCGAGTTCCTGGCCGTTCATGAGGAACTCGCCGTCCCCGGCGATCGAGATCACGCGGCGGCCGGGGTAGTTCAGGGACGCCGCCACGGCGGAGGGGATCGAGTAACCCATGGAGCCGTTGCGCGCGGAGATCATGGACGCGTAGCCGTTCGTGGGGAAGTAGCGGTGGGCCCAGTTGGTGTGCTCGCCCGCGCCGAAGGTGACCATGGCGTCCTCGGGGAGGGTCGCAACGAGGTTCGCCATCATGGTGTCCATCGAGGCCGGGCCGTCCGCGGGGGAGGCGTCCTTGGGGGTGGAGAAATCCACCTGCTGCTGACGCATCCGCGCGCACCAGTTCCGCCACACGTCCGAGACGGGCAGGTTCATGCGCACCAGGTCACGCACGAACACGTCCGGCTTGGCCACGATCTGGTAGGTCACCGCGCCGGAACGCCCGCGCATGGAGGGGTCCATGGTCACGATGAAGTTCTTCTTGGTCCAGTCCTGGCGCACCAGGAAGCCGTTGGTGATCACATCACCGGGGACCGTGCCCACGAACACCAGCAGGTCGGTCTCCTCCAGCAGATCGTGGGTGGGCTTGGGGCGGCCGTAACCGATAGGTCCCACGTACGAGGGGGAGTCGAACGGGACGGTGCCCTCGCAGCGCCACTCCGCGGCGGCGGGGATGTGGTGTTCCTCGAGCCACGCGGTGAAATGCTGCGCGCCCTGCGAGGTCCAATCGTTACCACCGAAGACGAACAGGGGCTTCTGGGACTCCTTGAGCGCGGACTCGAGGGCCTTCCAGTCCTCCACGGTCATCCCGCCGCCGGCCACCGGGATCTCCGGGTGCACCGTGGGTTCGATTTGCCGGGTGATGATGTCCTCGGGCAGGCCCACAACCACGGGCCCCGGACGCCCGGAACGCGCGGCGAACATGGCCTCGGCCACGTACTCGGAGGCCCGCTCCGCGTGGTCCAGGACCATCACGCGCTTGGCCCCGGAGGCGAACCACTGATGCGGGTCGAACTCCTGGAACGCTTCCTTCTCACGGTGCTCGAACGGGATGAGTCCCACGAACAACACCATGGGCGTGGAATCCTGCCACGCGGTGTGCAGGCCCACGTGCGCGTTGGCTGCGCCGGGACCACGGGTCACCATGGCCACGCCCGGGACGTCGTTCATCTTCCCGTCCGCTTCCGCCATGTACGCGGCGCCACCCTCCTGACGGCACACCACAGTGTCGATGGGGGAGTCGTAGAGCCCGTCCAGGACGTCCAGGTAACTCTCGCCGGGAACCACGTAGGCGCGCTCGACCCCGTGCGCCGCGAGGGAATCCACGATCACGTGGCCCGCGGACTTGCGTCCTGAGGTCGAGGAGTCGGTGTGCTGCGTCATGGGAGGCTCTCTTTTCGTCGTTGAATGTGTCGTGTTTCCCGGGCCCCGATGCCCGGGCAGCGGCAAATCTGTCTTGAAAATACCCGAACACCGGACCCCTACCGGTATTGCGACGAGCTGTTATCACGGCCGTGAACCCGGTGTGACGATGCCCCGGTGCGCGTGTAACGCGAACCGGGGCATCGGGACGGGGAGAGTGGGATCAGGCGTGCATGTCCTCGAGTTCCACGTTGTTGGTCTCCCGCACCATCTTGATGGTGAAGACCAGGGACACCAGCGCGAAGAACGCGTAGATGCCGTAGGTCAGTCCCAGCGAGAAGTTGGACAGTGAGGGGAAGGAGACGGTCACGGCCCAGTTGGCGATCCACTGCACCGCACCGGCCACGGCCAGCGCCGCGCCGCGGATGCGGTTGGGGAACATCTCACCGAGCAGGACCCACATGAGCGGACCCCACGAGACACCGAAGAACACGACGAACAGGTTGGCGGCGATCAGCGCCACGGGTCCGGCCACGGGGCCGAGCTCGGGGGTGAGCTGGCCGTCCACCATGACCTTGGTGGCAGTCGCGAACACCACGGACATTACACCCAGGGACAGGGCCATGCCGGCGGAGCCCAGGAGCAGCAGCGGTCGGCGCCCGATCCGGTCCACCAGGAAGATGGCCACGATGGTCACCACCACGTTAACCACGGAGGTGGCCACGGAGATGGTGAACGAATCGGACTCCTTGAAGCCCACTGACTCCCACAACACGTTGGAGTAGTAGAAGATCACGTTGATGCCCACGAACTGCTGCAGGGCGGCCAGGCCGATGCCCACCCACACCACGGGCTTGAGCCCGGCCATGGAACCGCGCAGGTCCGCGAATCGGGGCTTGCGTTCGTCGTCCACGGTGCTGCGGATCTTGGAAACGCGGGCGTCCACGGCGTCGTCACCGTGGATCCGGGAGAGGACGGCGCGCGCCTCGTCCGGACGACCCACCGAGACCAGGTAGCGCGGCGACTCGGGGATCAGGAACGCGCCGATGCCGTACAGCACGGCGGGTACGGCCATGACCAGGAACATCCAGCGCCACGCGGCCAGCCCGAACCACATCTCGTTGGCGGCGCCACCGGCCCCGTGGGCGAGCAGGGCGTCGATGAGCAGGGACAGGAAGATGCCCAGCACGATACCCATCTGCTGCAGGGAGCCCAGGCGTCCGCGCAGGTGTGCGGGGGAGACCTCCGCGATGTACGCCGGTGCGATCACGGACGCCACACCTACGCCGATACCGCCCACGACCCGCCAGAACACGAGCCATTCGATGGACTGCGTGAAACCGCAGCCGATCGCCGAGAGCAGGAACAGCAGTGCCGCGATCTTCATGATGGGGATGCGCCCCGTGCGGTCCGCGATGCGGGAACCGAAGAACGCACCCACGGCGGCGCCCAGGAGGGCCGCGGCCACCGCGAAGCCCAGGGGCCCCGGACCCACGTCGAACGTGGACTGGATGGAGGAGACCGCACCGTTGATCACGGCGGAGTCGTACCCGAAGAGGAGGCCGCCGAACGCGGCCACGGTGGTGATGCGAATGACCGCGCCGGTGTTCGTCTGATGACGCTCCGGCGAGTGTGCTTGCGCTGGATGGCTCATCCCGCAGCTCCCTTGCTGTATCGAAATTCAACGCTTCCCGCTCCCGGGCATCATGCGTCCCGTTCCGGGGATGTACCGGTCGAGGGGCCCGTACGAGGCGGGTTTTCGTCTCCTGGAACCAGCTCGTGGGACCAGGGAGGGCAGCTGCCGGGGAAGGACAGTGAACCCAGGGTAGGACCCATATCACAAAATGTCCATGAGTCGAAGACAAATTTCCCGCGTGTCGTTTGCGGCGGCCGGCGCGCCCCGGACGTCTTAAACGGGGAGGGACGTCTCGGCCCGCGCACGGATGAGCGCACCCATGAGGTGCGCCCGGGCCCCGAGTTGCGCGGTGACGATCCGCAGCCCGGACACGCAACCGCGCACCGCGTAGCGCTGCACTGCGTCCCGCACGGGATCGAGCAGCAGGTCCTCGGCGCGCGCGAGCTCCCCGCCCACGACCACGAGTTCCGGGTTGAACGCATTGCACAGCTGCGCCACGGCGCCGCCGATCAACCGCCCGGTGTCCGTGATCACCCGGGTGCATCCGGGATCGCCGGCCAGTGCCTCCCGGACCACGTCACCCACGGATTCCACGCGCCGACCCGAGGAGGCCACGACGTCCAGCACGGTCTGGGAGGACACGAAGGTCTCGAGGCACCCTCGGTTGCCGCACCTGCACAGCCCCGCGCGTTCGTCGAGCGTCACGTGGCCGATCTCACCCGCGGACCCGGTGGCCCCGCGGTACAGCCCGCCGCCCAGGATCAGCCCGGCACCCACGCCGTGCGAGAGCTTGAGGTAGGCCATGTGGGCCGTCCCACGCCCCGCGCCGAGCGCGTGCTCGGCCACGGCCCCGGCGTTCGCGTCGTTCTCCACCACGGTGGGACAGCCCAGCGTCCCGGTGGCCAGCGCTCGCAGGTTCAGCCCGGCCCACGCCGGGAGGATGGCCTCCGAACCGAGGCCGCGGCACTCGGCGTCCACGGGCGCGGGAAGGGTGAGCCCCGCGCCCAGGATGCGCTGGGCGGGGACATCGAGCGAGGTCCGCAACTCGTCGAGGATCTCTCGCGCCCCGGTCAGTACGTCCTCGGCGCGGTGCCCGGCCGGGAGGTCGATGCGCCGCTGCGCGCGGACGTCCAGGTTCAGGTCGGCCACGGCCACGCTCGCGTGGCGGTGGCCCACGTCCACTCCCACCAGGTAGCCGGCGCTCTCACTGAAGTGCACGCGCTGCCCGCGCCGCCCGCCGTGCTCGGGTTCCATGGCGAGCAGGTCGCACGCGGTGAGCTCGTGGACGATGGACGAAACCGTCGACGGCGCCAGGGCCGTCTCCCGCGCGATGCTCGCCTGGGTCGCCGCACCCAGCTCGCGCACCGCGTCCACGACCCTGCGGCGATTGGCCAGGCGCAGTGCGGCCTGCGATCCCGGGGCGGGCAGTTGCGCGGAGGCAGGCTGCGGCGAGGACGGGTGTGTGGAGGGCGGGCCGACCTGCGCCCGAGACTCTCGCGTGGAGCGCGGGGGTGGGGGTGTGGACGCCATCGTCTCTTCCCTTCTCGAACGTTTCTTGAGGGCTGAGTGTAGTCAGTATTCGGGAAATGAACTTTTTGGGCGCCCCGTGACGGTGTCCGCGGAAGAAAAATCACATGACTGGATTACGCATCTCCATCGAATATATTCCGATCAAATCATGCAACCATAAAAAAGTGTTTTCGGATTACGTGTTTCACGTGAAACCTCGTTCTCAGCCCGCGGGGCACGGTGCGCCCGCGCAGCGACGCCGACCCTGGAACACCCTGGAACTCCGCGTCTGGGACGCCACACCGCGTGCGACACGCCCACTTCAGGAATCGTTGAGTGTCTCGTGTCACCATTGACACATGACCTATCCGGCGCAGCACACTTCCCCCTCGCCGGGCGGGTCCCCGTGGCGGTTGCCGCAGTTGCGTCACCGAGTGGCCGTTCCCTTGGTCACGGTGTTGCTGACGGCAACCCTTGGGCGTCTGGTGGTGTTGTCACCGCAGATCACCCACGGGGAGACCGCGTTGCTCGAGGGGCTCTCCCAGCATCGCAACGTTCTTCTGGACGCGGTGGCCACCGCGGTGCAGTACGCACTGTCCAACGGCGCGGTGATATTGATCATCGCCGCCGTCATCGGGTGGCTGGCCGTCCTCAGACGCCGCCCCCTCGACGCCACCGGGTTCGGCATCACCGCCCTCGCCGGATGGGGTGCCGTGGGTCTGGTCAAGGTGTTCGTGGAGCGGCCGCGTCCCACGTTCCTGAGCGGAGAGGCCCTCGCACCGGTCACCGGCTCCATGTCCTTCCCGTCCTCGCACACGGGTGCGGTCATGGCGATCGCGCTGGCCATGGGTCTCGTGGCCTCCCGCCGTTCCTCACGGCGTCGGATCGCGTTGCTCGGCACGCTGGCCGTGGTGATCGTCGGGGCCGCCCGCATGTACTCGGGCGCGCATTACCCGTTGGACGTCCTGGCCGCCGTGCCCGTGGCCTGGGCAGGGGTCATGGCCGGGTGCGCCCTGGCCAACAAGGTGGTGCCCGCTCTCGCCTTTGGGTTCTCGTGGCGTCAGGCCGGGGTGTCCCAACCCGCACCCGCGACCATGCGCGGCGCCGGCTCCACGACGACAACCGAGCCCGCGCCGTCGTACCGGCCCGCGCGGGGCAGTACCGCTCTGGACGGCGCCGCGCGGCACGACGAGCGGACCGACCGCGCGGCCTGAGCGTCCTTTCCATCACGTACCACCCACGACGGGGGGGGGCGGCCGGGGGGGGGGGCCCCCCCGGGCCCCGGGGGGGGGGGGGGGGGGGGGGGGGGGGGGCCCCCCCCGGGGGCGGGGGGGGGGGGGGGGGGCGGGGGGGGGGCGGGCGCCACGGCCGGGGGGGGCCCCCGC
>NZ_LZMM01000020.1:0-40467 GCF_001665945.1 Kocuria sp. ICS0012
GCCGGCCTTGACTCTAGTTCTTACATGAGGTATATTTATGAGTGTTCAGGCGGGGGACAGGCCCGCCACACCGACCGAAAGGACCGGACGCTATGACTGCACCGACCACCTATCAGGAATCCTTCGAGCTGGCGCACCGCGCGATCCGTCACGGCGACGGGCTGAGCATCGAGACCGACGCCGGAGAGTTCCCCTACTGGGGCACCGAGATTGAGCGGCTGATGGACGAGCTTGCCCCCTCCGAGCCTTTCGAGGTGAAGGCCGTGCTGCTCGCCCCTGCGGACGACGACACGGGCCACGCATGGACCATCACCCGTGACCACCTCGCAAACCCGGACCAGCGCGGAGACAAGTGGTGCACCGGTCCGGGCACGGCCACCGCGCGACAGCTGGCCATGCTCCCAGCGGGCGCGCCGCTGGCAGAAGGCTACGAGCGGCATATCTTCCGCATGTACGACGATGACGGGGAGCTGTACTACACCGGCCGCGGTATCTTCCGCCCGGATGACCACATGGCCCTAGAGGCCGGGGTATCCGCCCCGCTGTTGGACTTCGGAGCCCCGGCCGCAGGATGCACCCGCATCACCTGGGACGGTCACCCCGACTGGGAATGCAGCTGAGCCCCACCAGGTAACCCCGGGCGCGGCCGCCGGGCCCCCCCGCCCGGGGCCCGGCGGCCGCCACCACCATCCGCCGGCCTTGAAGCTAGTTATTACGTTGAGTAAATTTATGAGTGTCCAGGCGGGAGACAGGCCCGCCGCACCAGAGAGGACGAGACCATGACCCCCCAGCCATTGACCGAGACCGAGCGCCGCGAAATTTGCGCGGACCACCTGGGCAACTTGCGAGCCCTCCAGCGCCGCGCAGCCCGGACCCCGCTCGCCCCGCACCTGGCAGAGATTCCCCGTTGCCTGGTGCTGTCCACCGATCCGCGCTGCGGTGATCCGCAGCTCACCAAGACCGCAGCACTGGAGGTCGCGGGAGCGGCCACACGCGCAGCTGGGCGCGTGGACAGCCTCGAGCACGTAGACATGGCCCTGGAGCTGGCCAAAGCGGCCACACGGGCCTACGAGACCGCGTGTGACCTGCTCACCGCCCGCCCGGCCACGACCTAGACAGAGAAATGCCCCCGACCATCTGGCAATAGGTGCCAGGACAGGAGGCCGGGGGCTACACCGAAAGGACGGCGCAATGCCTGATTCTATCCCACACGGTTCCCACCTCCACGGCGTCACCGAAGCAGCCGAGCTACTGGGCATGACCCGCCAAGGCTTCAAGGACGCCGGACAGCCCGAGCCGGATGTCTGGATCGGAGACACCCGCGGATGGACCACCGAGACGCTGCGCGAGTGGGACCGCACCCGGAACCGGCGGCAGAAGATCACCGCTGAGAAACGCGCGCGCATCGTCCAGATGGACCGCGAGGGGTACAGCATCGCCCAGACTGCCGAGGAATGCGGGATCAGCAAAGCATCCGTCATCCGCATCCGTGCCGCCGAGAAGCAGTGAGCAGCGCCTATTACGCGCGCCTAGCCGCGGTCGCCATGATGAACCACGGCATGAACCGGGACAACCATCACCAACTCGCCCGGTGGGCCGAGTACGCGGCCGCCCAAAGACTCACCAACCGTGGCGTTCTGATCACCGGAGACGGCCGCCTACATGCGGAGACCGTGTTACCTCCACCCCCACCACCGGACCACATGGGCGGCCGCTCCGCCCTGCCCCCGCCTAACCCGCCGTGGCAGATCGTCGCGGCGACGTGGCGCGGGCCGGGGGAGGCCCCCACCCCGCCCCGAGCACTCGCTACGGCATGGGACCGGATCAGGGACACCACTGGACTGCCCACGGCGCACATCCTCTATCACGAGGTGTGCACCGGCTGGGCGGGCTCCGACGTGGAGCAAAACCCGTCACCGTAAGGCGGTTCCGCACCCCCTGGTTATGCACCGGCTTTTGCTACACCCTCCGAGGGATGGAAGGCCCCCGAGCGCCAGGCGCGGGGGAGTGGTGCAAAAACGACCGTTTTGGCTACGCCGGATTATCACGCGGCACGCCGGGCTTCATTGCCTGCGCAGGCGCTTACGAGGCGGGATCCGCAAGCGTCCCGACTCGGCATTGTTGGCCAGATCAGCCATGACACGTGAGACATCCTCAGCCGGCACCCGCCGGTGCAAAGCAAAGCGTCGTTCAACACGCCAAGGCTCGAGATCCGCGCTCACCACTCCGACCGTCCAACGGCCTCGACCATACGTCTGAGCGCCGACCCACTGCAGCTCGGCCTGCGCCAGAGGCGTGATGCCTTCTTCCATGCCCTGACCCCCGACGAGCTGACAGTCCTGGAGGGGTTCCTTGGGAACCTCGATGCCTGGACAGTTCGGTTAACTCAATTCGTCGCATGGTCACAGGCGTCTCATGAACCCGCCATGGCGGGTTTCCCCTTCGCGGTTTGCAGATTTCCCCCGCGAGCCAGCGAGCCAGCTAGGTGCGCCTTGGCGGGCAGCTGTTGGCGCGGGGGTAGAACGCACTTCCACTGTCGGTGCTGCTCGGTAGACTCGCCGACGTGGATAAGACCTCCCAGTGCTGCGGCAAGAAGTCCCTGGACTTCTACTGGCGTAGTTGCGTCGACGGCCAACACGTTGCCGCCGCCGTGACAGCATCTCTGGCAGCCCTCCAGGCCAATGGCGGGCGGCTCAACCCCATCCAAGAGGCAGACGCTGCCAGCCGCGTCAAGAGGCGGATCAACCGAGCCAGGCAAGGAAAGCTGCGTTCTCCAGCCCACGTGAAGACGATCCGCTCGGCGCCGGAGCTGGTGGACATGTTCGAGCTGCGCTGGGGCCATGAAGATGACCGCGACGATGACCTGATCGTGTCACGCTACGACGCGCTAGGACACCTTCTGACCCCCGCGCACCGAGCCCTGCTCCGTCTCTATTACGTGGAGCAGCCTGACTCTGGCGCGTGGTTTCTTGGCCTGCACGTGCATGAGAAGACTCTCGTCATGGCGGGCGAGAGAGGCCGCAGTGGGGTCGACCAGGAGGCGACCGACGAGCAGCAGCAGCTCCACATCGACCGGGCCATTGCCATCTTGGACGCAGGTGCCCATGACCACTGCGGGGTTCCGGAGCTTTCACAACGGTTTGGTGACACCCCGCTCGCCTCATAGGAACGTGGTATAACCTTTAGCTCATGTCGACCGCACCCATCACTGACAGCCGAGACGTCCTCATGGCACGCGCTGACGCGCTCGTTGAAGCGCAGGACGACTTCCTGGACGCACTTGTTGCGCTGCGCGGCAAGCACGGTTACACCCAGCAGCAGGTCGCTGATGCTATCGGCGTATCCCAAACGGCCATCAGCAAGTTCGAGAGCGAGGGGTCGAATCCGACCCTAGCCACTCTGCGCCGCTACGCGCTGGCGGTGGGCGCCCGCTTCGAGCTACGAGTCGTTGACGATTGCGTCGGGCAGGCGCACTCGGAATGGGAAGTACTCGAAACCCGCACCACGGCACCTGAGACCTTCATCCCCGCTCCGCGCATGCCGATCAGTGTCCACCACAAGTGGGATGAGTCCCGCACGGACCTGAGGGCGGCCCTCGTTGCTGAGTGAGCCGAGCGCTGACGTCCGAGAACTGGTTCAAGGGGCACAGCTCGACAAAGTTTTTTGCCGCCTGGCCTCTGTCGAACTGCTGGATGAAGAGCGCGAGGGGGGCGAATCTCCATTACTTGCGGGCCTAACGATCGGCCGCCGCAAGGGTGCCCCCGACGATCAGACGCGCGATTTTCGGATCACTCTCGACCTGGCCGCGCACCTTCCGTCCGCGGATCTGCGAACGGTGTTTGTCGCTCAGTACAGCGCCCCTGTTGACCTGGGTGACCTCCTCACGGACGAGATTATTACCGAGTACGCCAACCATGTCGCTGTGATGACTTTGCTTCCGTACATCCGCGAGTCTATGGCCGATCTTGGCCGCCGGGTCGGAGTCGATTTCACCCTGCCCATCCTCCAGCGAGGGCAGATGATGTTTGAAACGCCAGCCCCAGGAACAGCTCCGCCGTCCTGACATCCTGAGCGCGGCCACCTCAAACCCCTTTTCCCAGGCGACATCGCCAGTCTCATGCAACAGCTAGGGCATGAACGCTTTAGCGTCGTCGGTCACGACCGGGGCAGCTACGTCGCCTACCGCACGGCACTCGATCACCCCGGGCAGGTGGAGAAACTTGCCGTCCTTGACTGTGTCCCCCTCGTGGAGGCGCTCGAGCGCGCGGATGCTCGCTTCGCCGAATTGTGGTGGCACTGGTTCTTCTTCGCCACCGAGCAAGCTGAACGTGTGATCACCGCAGACCCAATGGCCTGGTATCGCCCTGATGCTCGGCGCATGGGGCTAGAGAACTACGACGACATGGTCGCCGCTATCAGTAGCCCCGCAACTGTGCGGGCCATGCTCGAGGACTACCGCGCCGGCCTGCACGTCGACCGCGGCCATGACGAAGCTGACCGTGACGCCGGCCGACGCATCGCGTGCCCCACCCTCGTCGCCTGGTCACGCGACGACGACATGCAAGACCTCTACGCAGACCCAGGTGCTATCTGGGAGTCCTGGTGTGAGCAGTCACCTCGAACGGCCGTGATCGAGTCGGGCCACCACATGGCTGAAGAGAACCCGCATCAGCTCGCATCGGTGTTGGGCTCGTTCCTGCTGGTGTAGCTCAAACGACCGCTTATGCACAGCTGGACTCGGACCGCTATTTCGATTGCATCTGGCGGAGGCGTGGGGTTGGCTCCAGCCATGAACGATGTAGTCACTCTTCGCCCCCTGGCGGTATCGGATGCCCCAGAGATGGCCAACGTCCTCAGCAGCCCGCGACTGTACGTCTTCACTGGCGGTGAACCGCCAGACGAAGCGGAGCTTCGACGCCGCTATGCCGTCCAGACCCGTGGGTGCTCCACCGATGGTTCACAGAGATGGCTCAACCTCATCGTTACGCTCGAACCTGGCGGGCAGGCGATCGGGTACGTGCAAGCCACCATCCCGCAATCTTCAGGGCCGACAGAGATCGCGTGGGTCATCGGTGAACCGTGGCAGGGACGCGGGTACGCGCGTACCGCTGCGGAACTCCTGGCGGACGAACTTCGACGCATGGGCGTCGTAGACGTCGTCGCGCACATTCACCCCGAGCATGTCGCCTCGCAACGCGTCGCTACACACCTCGCAATGTCGCCGACCGGTGTCGTTGTCGACGGAGAGACGCGCTGGGAAGGTTCTCTTTCATGCGCCGACAAGCAGTAGCCCAAACGAACGTTTTCGCGGGGGGGGTGCCTCTATGGTTTTCGTCAAGCCGCTAGGGCGACTGTCGACGGGGTCTGAGGCATGGTCGGGTCTTCGTACAGGGTGCCATCGCGCAGCATCGCGTAGAGCACGTCGGTGCGGCGCCGGGCCAGAGCGATCAGTGCTTGGTTATGCCGTTTGCCCTGAGCGCGCTTGCGGTCGTAGTACGCCCTCGAGGCCGGGTGATGCAAGGAGGCGAAGGCCGAGAGGAACAGGGCTCGCTTGAGGCGCTTGTTGCCGCCGCGGGGTGCGTGTTCGCCGCGGATCGAGGTCCCGGAGCGTCTGGTGATCGGGGCGATGCCGGCGTAGGAGGCCAGGTGCCCGGCATCGGCGAAGTCCTTGCCGACGACCTCGGTGAGGATCCGTGCAGCGGTCCTGACCCCTACCCCGGGCATCGAGATCAGGACCGGGTGAAGAGGGTGGGCCTCCACGACAGCTTCGACCTGGGTGGCGAGCTTGTTGCGCTGGTGGATCAGTCCGGCGAGCTGTTCGGCCAGGATCGGCACCACGGTGGCTGCGGCCTCGGTGCCAGCCACGACCACGGTCTGCTGGCCCAATGCCTGGAAGATCTCCTCGGTGAGCGGTGCTGCCAGTCGGGGTGCGTGCTTGCGCAGCCGGGCGCGCACATGGCCTGGTCCTGCGGTCTTCAGCTTGGCCGGGGTCGGGTAGCGGCCCAGCAGATCAGCTACCGCCGGGTGGGTGATTCTCGGCCCAAGGACCCGCTCCAGGGCCGGGTGGATCTGGGTCAGCAGCCCGCGCAGCCGGTTGGAGGCCGCGGTGATCTGGGCGGCGAGATCATCGTCAGCGCCGGCGAGCATGGCCAGCTCAGCGATCTGCTCGTCATCGACGCGAATGGCGCGCAACGTATGAGGCATGGTGCGTGCGGCTTCGGCGATGATCGCGGCATCACGGGCATCAGTCTTGGCCGAGCCCGGGTGCAGATCCGCGATCCGGCGCATGGCCAGTCCCGGCAGATACGCCACCTCAACACCGGCACATGACTGGGCCACGGCGACCGGAAGGGCACCGATCGTGGCCGGCTGATCGACGACAAGCAGCACGGGCCCATGGGTCTTCAAGAGTTCGTCGAGGATGGCTCGCAGGCGAGTCTCGTCGTTGGGCAGGGCCTTGTCGTAGACCGTCTCGCCGTTGCTGGTGAGGGCGACGGCGTGGTGATCGGACTTGCCGACGTCCAGGCCGATGTACACGGCCGGTGCTGGGGTGGTCATGGCGTTCCTCCTGGGCAGCTAGGCCATGGTCGTGCTGGCCAGCTCAGAGGTGATCACGCTCGGCATCCACGTTACAAAGGCCCTCCCGAAGAAGAGCTCCCGCCTCTATCAGCGATCCGTGATCACCAGACCGGTCCTCGGTGACAACACCCCCCGGATCATGAGTGCGACTGGGGGCAACGATCATGCCGAGGACCGGCTGGCCGGCACCTGCTCATCCTGATCGATCCAGGCGCCGCCGAAAAGGTAACGGGGGCAGGAACCAGCGCACCTGTCCTAGGTAGAAGGTGTCGTAGCGTGAAGGCGGCGCCACGAGGGCGTCGCCGGCGGAGAGGACGCTCGTGGTCGACCTGTCCGTACTACCGGGCTTCCTCGGTGTCATTCTGGTATTCCTCATCCCACCCGGCCCAGACATGGCGTACATGCTCGCGGTCGGACTCGAGGGAGGGCGGAGAGCCGCGCTCAAAGCGATCCTTGGCATCGCTACCGGAATGAGCGTCTACGCCGCCGCAGTCGTTGTTGGCCTGGGTGAGGTCGCCAAAAGTCACCCTGATTTGCTGACCGGCCTGAAGCTGCTTGGGGCTACTTATCTGCTCTGGCTGTCGGTGACTACCGTGCGCCATGCTCGCGAGATCTCCGCGATCGGCGACGTCGCCGCCGGGCGGTGGTACCTGCGGGGTCTGTCGGTCAGCCTGACGAACCCCAAGATCATCCTGTTCTTCCTCGCCGTCCTCCCGCGTTTCGCCGGCCACGCCACCAACACGACAGCGCAGATGGCCCTGCTCGGCACAGTCAACGTGTGCGCCGAGTTGGTGCTCTACGGCACCATCGGTGCTCTCGCGGGCACTTTTCATGAGCGATTCACTAGCAGTCCGCGAGCTAGCGCCGCGTTGAACTACCTTGCGGCCACGGTCTACGCCGTTCTTGCCTGCGTCATCATCATCGAAGCCGTCCGACCGGTGTAGCTCAAACGAAGGGTTCTGCACCACCGAGGCGAGCCGGTGGCTCAACCCACCGTTTTCGGGCCCTTCACAGATGAGCATGGGTAGCGGGGTGCGCGGGGACGTTCCGGAGGGCGTGTTGTGAGGGCCGGGTGAAGGTCGAGGCCTCCAGGATGAGAGGTGCTGAATCTACCCATCTTGTAAGGCCTCGACGTGTCTCATGCTATCTGCGCGCCCGCGTGCGCGCTCTTCGACCTGCCCGATGTCCACGTGCTTGCCGTGGACCGCGGGCTGCGCTCGTTCGCCCTGGCCGTAGAGACGGTGCCGGCACTGGTTGGCTGTCCGTCCTGCGGTGTGCTTGCAACCGGCCACGGCCGGCGGAAGGTTTTGCTGCACGACCTACCCTGCGCCGGAGTGCCGGTTCGGGTGGTGTGGCGCAAGCGAATCTACCGGTGCCTTGAGGACGCCTGCGAGATCTCGACGTTCAGCGAGGTTCACGAGCTGGCCGCACCGCGGGGCAAGCTCACCACCCGGGCGATCGCTTGGGCGGTGGCTCAGCTGCGCTCCCACGACATCGCCGTCTCGGCCCTGGCGGATATGCTCGGGGTCGCCTGGAACACCGTCTGGCACGCCATCGCCCCCGTCATCGAGGACCAGTTGGCCGCAGAGGACCGGCTGGCCGGGGTCAACGCCTTGGGCGTGGACGAGCACGTCTGGCGCCACGTGGGTCCGCCCGGCACCGGGCTGGTCACCGGCATCGTGGACCACTCCCGCGGTGAAGACGACCGACCCAGGGCGCGACTGCTGGACCTGGTCAAGGGTCGCACCGGGGCCGCCTACGGCGACTGGCTCATCGAGCAGGGGCCGAGGTTCACGAGCGGGATCCGCACCGCGACGCTGGACCCGTTCCACGGCTACGCCAACGCGATCCGCGACGAGCTCCCCGAGGCCATCACGGTGCTCGACGCCTTCCACGTGGTGAAACTCGGTGGCCAGGTCGTCGACGAGGTCCGCCGCCGCGTGCAGCAGGACACCCTGGGGCACCGCGGCCGGGCCGGAGACCCGCTCTACGGGATCCGCCGGACCCTGCAGATCGGCGCCGAACACCTCACCGCCAAGCAGATCACCCGCCTGAACGCGAAGCTGGCGGCCGGGGACCCACACCACGAGGTCACCCTAGCCTGGCACTGCTACCAAAAGCTGCGCGCCGTCTACCACGCCCGCCCCGAGCAAGGGCGCCGGCTCGTCGCCGAGATCCTGGGCGCCTTCCCGACCTGCCCGATCCCGGAGATCGCCCGGCTCGGGCGGACCCTGCGCCGCTGGAGGGCCGCGATCCTGGCCTACTTCGACACCGCCGGCGCCTCGAACGGCCCCACCGAGGCGATCAACGGCGTCATCGAGACGATGCGCCGAGTCGCCCGCGGCTTTCGGAACTTCGACAACTACCGGCTACGTGCCCTGCTCGCCGCCGGTGGTCACCGGCCCTGGCGAAAGGCTCCTACCCATGCTCATCTGTGAAGGGCCCGTTTTCGCACTGCTCACTAGCCCACTCCGAAGCCGCCATTGCTGTGTAGCACTTGCCCGGTAACCCAGCCACCCTGCTCAGACAGGAGGAATGCGACGAGGTTAGCCGTGTCTTCGGGGTTGCCGAGGCGTCCAGCCGGGGTCATGGCTGTGAGGTGGTCGCGAGTCTGTGAATCCATCCAGCCTGTATCGACCGGTCCTGGATTGATTGCGTTCGCGCGCACACCGAGCGATGCAAGTTCGATCGATGCTGCCGTCACGAGACGATCCAACGCGCCCTTGCTGGTTCCGTAGGGCAGGTTGAATGCGGAGTGATCGCTCGTCAGCGCGACGATACGCGCAGAATTGCTGTCCTTGACCTGGGCAGAAAGTGTCTCAGCGAATGCTTTGATCAGAAGCCATGCCGCACGAGCGTTGACCGCGTAGTGGCGATCCCAGCTCTCCACAGTGGTGTCTAAGATCGAGCTACCCACACCTTCAGAGTGAGACAACACCAGGGCCGTGAGAGTGCCGTGCTCGTTGGCGCGTTCGACGAGTTGCTGGGGCACAGCAGGGTCAGCCAGATCGGCAGGCAGCAGGGTGACTGTTGCTCCGCGCGTCCTGCACTCCGCAGCAATGTCTTCAACGTCATCGGGGCTCGAGGGGAGACCAACACGTTCTTCATAGCCTGGAAGGTGGGTGAGAGCTAGGTCCCACCCGTCGCTGGCAAGGCGAGTCGCTATGGCTGCGCCTAGGCCGGATCGGCGGCCTACCCCCGTGATCAGTGCAGTTGGACGCATACGACGAAACCTCTCTTGTGGGGTGGCCCCGGCGAGGACGCAGCTACCTGAGCAACATAGGCACGTTGAGCGGTGTAGCTCAAACGAAGGGTTCTGCACCACCGAGGCGAGCCGGTGGCTCAACCCACCGTTTGTGCACCAGTTCCCTCGTGGTTGAGCGCGACGTTTTGGCAGGCTTAGAGCCATGCCGGAAACAGAGGAAGCTCTCACCAGGACCGCCTACAACGTTGTGGCCGACGTGTACGCCGACCACTTCCGTACCACCGAAGGCGAACAGCCCGTCGACTTGGCCATGATCGACCACTTCGTGGCACTCCTGCACGAGCCTCGCGTGGTCCTGGATGCTGGCTGCGGGGCAGGGCGAATGCTGCCCTATTTGGCTGGGCGCGGATGCCACCCGGAGGGCATCGATCTCTCACCCAACATGGTCCGCAGGGCACGAGCCGATCACCCTGACTTCACCGTCGCCGTAGGGAGCCTGACGCACCTGCCCTACGCAGACGAAGACTTCGATGGCGTCTTTTCCTGGTACTCCACCATTCACAACCCGGATGAAGACCTCGAAGTCATGGTTGCGGAGATGGCCCGCGTACTGCGCCCGGAAGGGGTGCTGCTCCTCGGTTTCCAAGTGGGAGACGGCATGCGCCGGGTAGGTCGCGGATATGCGGCACGCGGCTACGACGTGGTGATGAACAGATACCACCGAAGTGTCGAGAGCCTGACTGCTCTCTTGGAGGAGCATGGACTCACGGTGAGCGCTCAACTGAAGCGGTCACCTGTGGGCTCGGAAGAAGACGCGCAAGCCGTGATCATCGCGCAGCGATCGCAGCCCGCCTGAACGGTGTAGCTCAAACAAAGGGTTCTGCACCACCGGGGCGGGTCGGTGGCTCAACCCACCGTTTGAGCTACACGCGTAGCGTCCACACGGTCACCACGATCGCCCCTTCAAGTCCACCTCGCCGGTCGGCCACTCAGCAGCATTGCCATGCACCGGCAGGATGAAGAGGGGGTGTCCTGCTGGCGAGGCGATCGCGCGCCCCCCTCGGCTGATCCACCGTTCTGGCGCTCTGATGCGCTGCCAGCCAGATGAGGCGTAGAACGGCACGACAGACTCGGCGCAGCCGAGGAAGCCGAACTCTATGTCGGGGTCAGCGAGCATCGACTGGCGAGCGGCTTCCATAAGCTGCTGGCCGAGGTGGTGACCACGGCCAGCAGGTGAAACTAAGACTCCACCAACACCAGCGATGGTCACTTCCTGCCCATTGACCGTGATGACGCGCTTGGCCCATCCCACGTGGCCAACGACGGCGCCCATAGCGGTGGCGATCAGATGGACGTCGTGCGGTGCGTAACCGTAAGGCTGCTCAGGATCCCACTCGCCGTGCGTGGTGAGGTACTCATTATCGAAAAGCGCCCGGAGCTGATCAATCCGGTGCGCGGTGAGCTGTTCGTGCGGCTCGACGAGGATTTGGGTGGCTGATGATCTCATAGTTCACAGAGTGCCCGGTGCCCTGGAACTTCCGCACCCAAGATTGTTCGCCCGCCAGCCAGCACGCTCGGCGTGTAGCTCAAACAAAGGGTTCTGCACCACCGAGGCGAGCCGGTGGCTCAACCCACCATCTTTACATCTATGGTGATAGAGGCCAGAAAAACAGTTTGGAGTTGTCATGAATGAGACGCCCGATCGCCTGCCCTTGCCTATCGCCCAATCATCCCAAGACCCAGATGAGGTGGCCCGAGAACTGTTCAAGGGAACGGGAGGGGAGCCCACCACGGACACCCCATTGGGAACCGCCTGGCTCTGGCATACCGCACTTCAAGATGTCGACTTCTATCGAACCGCCCTCGACACGCTTGCGGTGAACCCAGAGGACTGGGGGGACTACAGACAGGTTGCTCGCCTCATGTCGAAGCTAGCAATCATGACATTCGTTGAGGACAACGAAGATGACCCGGACATCAAGTACGTCAAGTTCATTGACTACGCCGGTGATGGATTAGGGCAGGCATTCGAAGATGGAAAATTGGACGATTTCTATTCCCTGACCGTTGTTCGCGCTGACACGCCCCGGTCATGGCATGTGTGGGGCCTTACCCACAACGGGTTCCCTCCAGTTTCTGAAATCCGCGAGTAAAACCTTTACCCCAGCCATCGTCCAGAGAACCCAGGAAGATCAGCCACACCCGCGTGAACACCTGCATGCAGGCTTCGTCCCTAGCCTGTATCTCGCTGAGACAATTGTCCGTAGTCTCGTTGCAGTGGGGTCCAGCGCGAAGCGAGGTTGAAATGGCATTCATGGAACGTCCATGGCCATCGGTTACAATTCGTGCTCTTTGGCCGTCTCCAGTGCTTTGTAGATCGTGGGTCGACTGACTCCGAACGAACGAGCAACGGCGGCCACAGGCTGCCCGCCTGCCACCGCAGCACGGACCGCTGCGGCCTGCTCCTCATCCAACTTGGGTTTCGGTCCCGGACGCCGGCCCGCTGCCCGGGCGCGTGCCACGCCTTCGCGGGTGCGTTCGCGCAGCAAGTCCCGTTCCCAGTCTGCGAGCATCAGCAGCATGTTCAACATCAACCGGCCAGACGCTGTGGAGGTGTCCAGTTGAACGTCCAGGGCCTGTAGACCGATCCCGCGCTCGGCAAGCGTCTGGACGGTGCGTAGTGCGTCCGGCAGGGACCGGCCGAGCCGGTCCAAGCGGGGAACGACGAAGGTGTCTTCCCTGTCGCGCAGGTAGGCCAGGGCATTGGTGAGGCCGGGTCTGTCGGACCTTGCCCCGGAGAGGCGGTCGTGGAAGATTTTGGAGCAACCAGCCGCTGTGAGGGCGGCCTCCTGTCCCTCGAGGGAGCCTTCCTGGTCCCGGGTGGAGACGCGGGCGTAACCGATCTTCACGATGTGGCGCCTACGGCCTTGCCGTACAGCTCGAACAGATGCGAGACCACGTCTGTCTCATCCATGCCTGGCTCGAGCCCATAGGCCCGCTCCACGGCATCGTCGAGTGCTTTATGGGCGGCCACAAGGTCCGGATAGAGGAAAGCAGTGGCCGGATCGTAGAAGCTCGCCATGGTGGCTTTGGGGTGCTGGCTTCGGGCATCCAGTATCCCCTGTGCTAGGGCGGTGATCTCAGCCGTCTGCGTCGAGTCAACGGTGGGCCAGACGAAGTTGTTGTAGACGATCGCGCCGGAGTAGCTGTAGTCGGATTTCAGCCTCACACCCACCACGCGCATCCAGGCGTTGTGGATCCGAGAGTGCAGCACGCCGAAGTGATAGAGGGTGGCGTTCGGGATCAGGCGGACCTTGTTGCTGCACAGCACCTCGGGGCCGATGAATCCTATGGGGATGTACTGGCGCCGCTCGGAGGACACCTCCGGGATCAGCAGCGAGTTGCCGCGCGGGATGATCTCTGTGCCGAAGTGCTGCGGTCGCGCAGCTGCTTTCACCGTTTGGGCACGCTTGGATGCAAGACGGTATTCACGAACAGCGTGCACCCGCTCCATCACCCGGGGCATGGAAGCCAGCTCCGTGGGGATGGCCTCGCCGAGCCACAGGACCCACCGCTCGATACCTCGGATGAACTCCTGGGAGCCGTACCAGCGGTGGAAGAACCGCTCCGCGCCCGGTTCCTGGGCTAGGAAGTCCGCTTTTTCCTCAGGGGTGAACAGGTACTGGCCATTGTCTATCGGCTGTGATCCGATGCCTACGTGCGGCACGTCGCTCAGCGGTCGGCTGCGGCTCCAGACGAACACGTCCGGAGCGTCCTTGAGGTACGCGTTCAGCTGCGCTGGCTGGGACTGCTGCGGTTCCGCGTCTACCCGGGGGTAGTGGAACAGGCGCTTGGGGCCGCCGAGCGTGGAGAACCCGACGATGACCACGAATACCGCTGCGCCGCCGGAGGCGTCCGTGGTCCAGCGGAAGGTGTCGTGGGCGAAGTCGATCCGCACGCCCAGGTCGTAGATCGGGGACCACACGTTGGCGACCTGCTCACCCTGGCAAATCGAGTTGGTGGAGACGAACCCTGCCCGCACTGGATGCTTGCCCATGTACTGGGCGGCTTTCATGTACCACCCGGCGACGTAGTCGATGTTCCCGGCGTTGCGGGCGCCGTGGAACACCGCCATCAGCTCGGCCTTCTGTTCCCCGGTCTGGAACCGGGCCCCGCGGAACGGGGGGTTGCCGATGATGTAGTCGCACTCGGCCGGCTCAAGCACCTGGGTCCAGTCCACGGTCAACGCGTTGCCGAGCACGACGTGGGCGGAGTCCTGCAAGGGCAGGTCTTTAACCATGCCGTAGACGATGGTCTCGGTTTCGGCGTTGGCCTGCAGCTCGGCGATCCACATCGCCGTGGTCGCCACGTTCACGGCGAAGTCGTTGATCTCGATCCCGTGGAACTGCTGCAGGGAGACTTTCAGCGGGGAGTGCTGCTCTTGGAGCTCAAAGACGCCCTGGTCGTGCAGCAACGCCGAGAGGATCTTGTTCTCGAGCTTGCGCAGCTGGATGTAGGTCTCGGTGAGGAAGTTCCCGGACCCGCACGCCGGGTCGAAGAACCGCAGGGCCGCGATCTTGTTATGGAACCTGTTCAGGTCGTTGCGCCGCTTGCGGTCCCCGATGTCCTCGGCTGTAAGGATGCCGTCTAGCTCGGCCTTGAGATCGACCAGGAACAGCGGGTCGATCAGCCGGTGGATGTTTTGCGGGGAGGTGTAGTGCATGCCCCCGGAGCGTCGGGTCTCGGGGTTCAGGGTGGACTCGAATACCCCGCCGAACACGGTGGGGCTGATCTGGGACCAGTCGGTGCCCTCGCTGACCTCGTCCAACAGGACGTCGACGATCTGCTGGGTCAGCTGGGGAATCTCCACGTCCGCGGCGAATAAGCCTCCGTTGACATAGGGGAAGGTTTTCAGCGCTTCTGAGGCGTAGGGGTCCCTCTCCGCGGGGCCGGTGTTGAGATAGGCGAACAGCTCTTTGAGCGCGGCGCGTGCCCGGTCGGCCGGCACGGGTTTGAGGTACCGGTAGAAGGCGTTCTTGGAGAACAGTCCGGCGTCCTCGGCGAAGAGCAGGAAGACCAGCCGCACGCACAGCACGTTCAGGGAGTGCTTGGACTCCTCGGAGTCGGGGTCGATGTACTGCTCGCGGAGCAGGTCGTAGAGCTTGCCGATCAGGGCGCCGGCGTCCAGGGAGACCTGGGCCTCGCGGCGTTGGCGTTCGAGCTGGGGGTCCACAAGGAAGTCCAGCTGGTGCAATTGCTCGGGCAGTTCGGCCAGGCGGAAGTGTTCATAGTGCTGCTCGGGGTGCTCATGGTCCAGGTCGTGGATTCGGAAGTGGTCGAAGTCGCAAACGATGATCGTGTCCGGGCGTTCCGAGTTGCGCAGGGAATCCGCGTACCGCTTGGCCTGGCCGAACGGGGTCACGGCCACGCCCTGACGCGTCTCGGCCTTGTCCAGGCCGATACCGAGGGACTTCTGCTCGATCACGGTCTTGGCGTCGCGGATGACGACGTCGATGAACCCACGCTCGGTGGTGCGGTTCTCGAACCGGACGTTGGTGGTCACATCCTCCATGCCGACCACATCGCGCAGCAGCTCGAGCCAGAACGAGGACGTGTCGCCCTTCTCGTAGCCGCGACCGGCCCACTTCTCCGCGAACTGCTTGGCCGCGCGCTTACGTGCGGCCTCCCGCTGATCTGCCACGTCTGCCCTTCTGGTGTCGGAAATCGGTCGATCTCTTGACAGTCTCCCATCACAGCGGCTGGGAGGATCGAGGCGCGCTAAGAGTGTCAAAAATCTACGTCGAGGATAATAGTGTCAAGGGACCCACCCTGATACACCATTTCTTGACATGCTGCCCCGTCCGAGGCGGGCATCCGGTCGCGTCAGCGCACCGACCGGCAGCGAACGCCGCAGGGGCCGGATACTTATCGCAGCGAGTCACTCCCCCGAGGGCCAGGCACGGGGAAGTGGTGCAGAAACAATCGTTTCTGACCAGCTGCGCCGACCACCAGTTGCCATGGTCAGTCCGTTTGGCTGACTGTCATCACTCCAGGAGTCCAGGCATCCACAGAATCAATTTTCACCCTCAAAAGGATCCCCGTGTCCGGCCCGAGCGACCCGTTCGCGGTTTCCCACCTGGCGTCAGCCAAGTTGACGAAGTGTGGCCCGAAGTCGTCAAGAAATTCCTGCTCCTCTTCTGTGCGATCTTCCTTCTCCGTGAGCTCCGTTGCCCTAGCCTCCCGGTCTTTCATGATCTGAGCCAGAGATTTGTATGGACCTGTGCCCCCGGGCTCACCGGTCTCGTAGCGTCCGAACTGTTCCATCATCTGCCAGGCGGGGATCATGTATCCCGTGATGATCCGTCCGCTCACGAACAAGGTCGCGTGTTGGGCATTGGATGATGTCACGCGTTCAGTTTTCTCGTTGGTGATGTTTACGGCCACGACGAGAGTCACATCTTGAGTCATATATTTACTATGGCACACCTTGGGGTCATGCCCTAGACCCCCTTATCTATGAAGCATGGAGAGCAGCACGTGAGAGTCGGCTACGCCCGAGTGAGCACCCGCGAGCAAACCGGAAGCTTGGATGCCCAGGAGGTGCAGCTACGCGCTGCCGGCTGCGAGCGGGTCTACCGGGACACCATCAGCGGAGCGAAGTCCAAGCGTCCTGGACTGGCCGCTGCCCTGGACTTCATTCACGGCGACGATGTACTCGTGGTGACCCGCCTGGACCGGCTAGGACGATCCACCCTGGACACGGTGAGAACCGTCGATGAGCTGAGCGAACGTGGCGTGCTTGTGGAAATCCTGTCTCTTGGAGTCCACTCAGGCACCACCGAAGGACGCTTGATGATCCGCATCATGTCCGCGTTGGCCGAACAGGAACTCGAGCTGATTCGGGAACGCACCCGAGTCGGCCTGGAGCATGCACGCAGGAACAACCGCCACGGCGGACGTAGACCTGCCCTTGATCCCGAAGCTCGGAACGCGGCGCTGGTGGCCCTGGCCGGAGGAATGAAGGAGCAAGAGGTGGCCAAGTTCCACAACGTCAGCCGATCCACAATCTCTCGGCTGCGCCGCGACCAACGCAACACGACTCCACCAGCGTGACGTGAACCGCAAAGTATGCGACAGTGGTGTCCATGCATTTGGACGGGGCAAAGCGTCAGAACCGGATGGGCGAACCGCTCATGCGTATGACGTTCCGGATGCCGGGTGATCTCTACGAAGCCGTCACCCAGGCGGCACAGGACGCGGGGCTGTCCCGCACTGCGTGGATCATCAGCATCGTGGCCCGTCACCTGAACTACCCCGAGCACGACAGCATCCCACCCGCCCAAGACTGAAGGCGGCCCCCGAGGGGACCGCCTTCTAAGTCTTGAACACCGGCCTAAGCGACCAAACTTCTCCGGTGTTCCACACAACTTCTGGACCAGTAGATGAACCCTAGAGCCATCCACAAGAGGTTGCTATGTCAACCTTAGCAGTCACGCGCGCGCCGGTACAGACGGCACAACGACCCACACGCGCCCGCCGCGGGCATCATCGCCCCGTCCCCGAGCTGCACACCCCGAACCCGCGCACGGGTCTGTCCTGGTCTCGTGAGCCCGAGGCCGGCACTCAGGGGCGTATCCCGTGCTGGGCCACCCGCTCGAGCTGGCTGAAGCTGTTGGAGACCGAGCTGAGCGGTGAGACCGCCGCCGACGTCCTGAAGAAGCACCACGCCGCCCCGCACACCGTCTACCGCGTTGCACGCATGGACGCCGCAGCCGCCGACACCACCACCGGCCGCAACGTGCGTACCGCACATGCCACCGTGGCCCGCGCCCTGGGATGCAGCGTGGACACCGTGCGCCGTGCCCGACGCGTGCTGCGCGATCTGGGATTCTCCGTTGAGGTTGTTCGCGGCCGGTACATGACCACTGAGGAGCGCGAAGCTGCCACCCGCGAGCACGGCTCCCACCAACGCCGTTTCGCCTCCACCCGGTGCCTGACGATCCCGGCACGAGTACGAGCCATGCACCCCTACCCCTGTGGGGTTAAGTCTTCCCGGGAACTACCTTCCCAACAGGTACCTAGCTCGCGCTTACGCGCGGCCGGTACGAGCACACCGAGAACGAAAAAGCGGCCGCTGACGCGGCGAAACCCGTCCGTGGGCGTGCAGAGGATCGCTGCGCGGCTGGTGCAGCGGATGCCGTGGCTGGATCGAGCACAAGGCCACCTGATGGGACTCTCCCGAGGGTTGGCAGCGTGTGGGGTAACCGAGGAATGGACCACCCAAGACCTGATGAATGCCGTGGAAGCCGACCACCAGGGTCTCGGGTTGCTCTCCCTACCCCCGGACAGCCAGAAGAACCCGCGGGCGCTGCTGCTGCACCAGATCAAACGCGCCATCAGCGGCCAAAAACCCCCCGCGCGAGCACGCCAGGCGGCTGAGGACGCGCGTCGTGCGGCCCGGGCGGCCGAGGTCGCACAGCGCGCGGCCGAGGCGAAGACCAAAACCACGATGCCCGCCTGGTTCCGCACCGCCCTGGCCAAAGCACAAGAGGCGGCCACGACATGAGGCGTAGGTCCTCACGCAGCACCGCGGGAAGGCCCATGCTGGGGAGTATGCCCAAACTCGTGCGACCCGCAGACCAGCCCGCCGTCATCGACGCCGCCGTGAGCGTGTTCGGCAACCGGGGGAAGCTGGCGATCCTGCGCTACCTGAATCACCACGGCCCGGCCCTACGAGCCGACATCACCGACGCCACCGAGATAGCCACCCCGACACTGGGCAGCCACCTCGCGGAGCTCGAACACGCAGGCGCGGTAACCGCGGACCTGCCTACGGATCAGCGCCGCGGGCGCAGCATCCGCTACGCCACCGACCCTTCGAGGCTGCGGCAGCTGCTCACCGTGATGGGCAGCTACGTCTTCAACGACGACGAGGCACTGGGCGCCGCGCAGTAAGCGGAGCGCGCCACCACCACGAAGGCACCCGGCCCGCGCGGGCACCGGGTTAAGTTGGTGGCATGGACGAGAACGCCGCGGCCCGCTTCCGCTCCAAGATCGTTGCCGGCCCCGAGGCACACGACTGCTGGATATGGACCGGAGCCATCGGAGACGACGGATACGGCCGCTTCTGGACCCCCGCACCCGAGGGCGGGCAGCGCATGATCCGCGCCCACCGCTACGCCCTGGCCCTGCTCACCGGCAGCCTCGATGAGCTGGACGAATTCCACGTGTGCCACACCTGTGACAACCCCATCTGTGTGCGCGCCGAGGACGGCCCGTCCTCGCACCTGTACGCCGGGACTGCGGCGCAGAACATGGCCGACCGCTCACGCCGCGGGCACCACAACAAGCAGCCCGCCGCGGCGTTCTTCCGCTACGAGACCAAACAAGAACGCGCGGCCACCGCGCGCGTGCTGCGCGATCACGTGCGAGCCCACGGCTACGACCCCGAAGCCGTGGCCGTACTACTCCGCAAGGTCACCACTGGTCAGCAGCGACTCTTCTAGAGCGCACTCGTAAGAAGCCTTGTAACGAACCGAGCACCACCAGGAGAGAAGTGCCGGTTACGAACCATATCGGTGCGACTCCGATCCCGTCTGGGAAAAAATTTTGTATGGGAAGAAGGACGAGTAGCACGGGTATCGCAGAGTTGATGGCCGCCAAAATCATTGGCCATCGCGGCATAGACCTAGAGGCGTTCAACCACCGGGTGCAGCTGGCCTTGACTTCATCCTCTAGCGCCGCCTGTTTCAAGACAGACAGCTTTAGCCCCTGAGATGATTCGCTAAGTCTTGTGAGCGCTTCCAAGTTTGAAAGACACAGGGACAGGTACTGCGCTCGTGCTGCTGGTGCTCGAAGCACCCACACGTTCGCCCACACGCTGACAACGGAAACCGTCAAGACGGCTACCTGTATCCAGGTATCCCACATCATGCGGGCACGATGCTTTCGGCACCTCCCGCAGTTTGCGATCTCTCTTGGCTCTCCGCGGCTACTGGACTGAGTTTGAGGTATTGCCCCACCCGAGCGGTGGACAGTTCTAGCAGCTCGGCTATCTCCTTGTTCGACAGCCCAAGGTTCTTCATCGTCGCCACGTCTTCGGCCGCGTCCGCGCGGGGACCGTCCAGGGCATCGAGCTGGGATTGGAGCTGCGCGATCCTCTCGCGCAGCTGCTCCTTCTCGTCTTCGGTGCCCAGCGTCTTCGTGAAGAACGACTCCGACGCCGCGAGCACCGCCCGCTCACGTTCAGCGCGCGCGGCGGCGGCCGCGCGCGCTTTCTCCCGAGCCGCAGTTTTCGTCGCTGACTTCCGTGGTGCTGCCATGTCCTTGTCTCTCTCCCTCACCTAGCGGCCACCGGCACCCCGCGATGCGGGACCCCGGCCTGGTGGCCTCGATTGTACCCAGTCGGCACGCTGCACCCAGGAAGACCTCCCCCGTTCCTCCTCCGGTCTCCTGTGCACACCTCGCACCCGTGGACAGCTTCGTGGCCGGCCTCTCTCGTTCCTCGCACCGGACAGGCCACGAACCTGCCCACCGGCGCGGCCTCATGGGCACAATCGCGGGCATCAATAGATGCCCGGACTTCTCGCGGCCTTACGCCATCTCGCTCGTACCTCGCTCACTGACTAAAGACCACTCAGACGTCACACCTCTTGCACTCAGTAACCCAAGGTGCGACATTACCGCCCAGCTGCGTTAACGTTGAGCCTATGATGACCGTTCATAAGCTCTCCACGGGCGACGGTCACCTCTACTACACGCAGGAGGTGGCCTCGGGCGATCAGCTGCGCTCCGGGGACCGTGAGCTGGGCGACTACTACCAAGTCACGGGGATGCCCCCAGGCCAGTGGGTCGGTTCCGGGGTGGAGCACTTCGGCCTGGACGGGGCGGTGACCGAGGCGCAGATGGACGCGCTCTACGGTGACGGCTACTCCCCCATCGACCCGGCGAAGCTGGCAGAGGAACAGTCCGCCAGTTACGACGCCGCGTGGGAAGCCGCGCGGGTCTCGGCAGCGCATAAGGCGTTTGAGGCACTATCCATCCACGCTGATGGCGGCGGAGAGTCAGCGGTTGTGCGTGCTCTGGGAGTGCATCGGGCGACGCTGTACCGGATGCTCTCCAAGCATGAGGAACTGGGTAACCGGGGGCGCTTCGACGCGGCACGAGAGTCCGGCGACACCCAGGGATTCATCGACGGGTACGTGATGACTCCGGCCGAATCCCGCTCGGCCATCGCGGCCGCGAAGGCGGCCATCACCGAAGGCAACGACGACTGGATCGACGCCACCCGGCTGGGCAAAAAGCCGGGTGAGTACGTGCAGGAACCAGCCAACGACTTCACCCGCGCACTGGATGAAGAGCACCGTCGCCACTTCAAGACCCACGACGCTCCTCCGACCGATGCCGAGCGCAAGGAGATACGCAACCGGGTCGCTGGCCAGATGTTCCGGGACACCCACGGCCGCGACGCCACCGGGGTGGAGCTGGCAACATTCATCGCCAACAACACCGCGCCCCGGCAGCAGTCCGTGGCTGGGTATGACCTCGTGTTCACCCCCACGAAGTCCATCTCGATGGCCTGGGGACTCGGGGACGAGAACCTACGAACCGGCATCGAGGCCGCCCATGAAGCGGCCATCGCTGACGTCGTGTCCTACCTGGAGGACAACGCAATCTACGCCCGCCGCGGCCGTGGTGGTGTTGAGCAGATCGACACGAACAAGGGCCTGGTTGCGACGAAGTTCCGGCACTACGACTCCCGCAACGGTGACCCGAACCTCCACGATCACCTCGTGGTCGCCAACCGGGTCAAGGGCGCAGACGGCAAGTGGTCCACCCTCGACGGGCGGATGATCCACCAGTACGGCGTCGCCGCCTCCGAGCTGTACAACTCGCGGATCATGCACCACATCCATGATCGTCTGGGCTTGGAGTTCACCCCGGTAGAGGCGCGCGGGAAGCAGATTTTCGAGCTGGCCGGGATCACCCGCACCGAGGTCGCCGCGTTCTCCTCCCGGTCGGCCTCGATCAAGGAGACGATGGCCGAGGTGGAGGCTGCGTTCATCGCTGACCACGGCCACGCGCCGACCGCCAAGCAGCGCATTGCCCTGGCTCAGCAGGCCACGTTGGCCACTCGACCGGCGAAAGACGGCCCGCACTCGTTGGCTGAGCTGAACGAGATGTGGCGTGAGAAGGCCGCAATGGTGACGCCGAACCTGCCCACCGGGGAGGCCCTGGCTGAGCACTTGCGGGCGGCGTCTACGGCGCGGGCGAAGGAGGTCACGGTGGCCGCCGCGGGACTGGAGGCCACCCCGGAGCACGAGCGGGTGGCGACGATCATCGACCGGCTGGCCGAGTCGCGGTCCTCGTGGCGGGGCTCGAACATAGAGGCCGAGACGCTGCGCTACTACCGCGAAGCCACCGGCGGTGTGACCGCCGACCCGGAAGCCATTACGGCCACGGTTCAGGCGGTGAAGGCTGCCTCGGTGTCGATGACACCAGAGCTGAACGTGCCCCTGCCCACCGACCGTGAGCTGGTCCGCGCGGATGGCACGAGCATCTACCAGACGGCGAACCGGGAGGTGTTCACGTCCCACGGGATTATTGCCGCGGAGACGTTGTTGGTGGAGGCGGCCACCACCTCGCAGGTGATCCCCGCGGCCACCACCGACGTGTTCACCACCGAGCTGGAGAAGGCCCGTGAGGCCGGGGTGCAGCTCTCTGACGCTCAGGCGAACATGGCCCGCGAGTTCGTGACCAGTGACCGGCTGCTCGCCTTGGGCATCGGTCCCGCCGGTGCCGGGAAGACCTCGCTGACCCGCCTTGTCGTGGACACCGCCGAGGCCGCCGGCCACCAGGTGTACGGGGTGGCCCCGACCGCGGCGGCCGCCGATGTCATGGGCGATTCCATGGGGATCACCGCCACCACCGTGGACGCCTTCCTGCACGCCGAGACCTCCCCCCTGGCCGTGGGGGATGTGCTGATGGTGGACGAGATTGGGATGGTGGCCACCCCGAAACTCGCGGAGCTGGTGGCCACGGCGGAGGCCGCCGGGGCCGTGGTCCGCGGTGTCGGTGATGACCGGCAGCTGGCCGCCATCGGGTCTGGTGGGGCGCTGCGGATGATCGACAGCGCCACCGCCCTCCCCCGGTTGGAAGAGGTCTACCGCTTCCGCAACCCGGCGAATCCTGCCGAGGTCAACGAGGCCGAGGTGGCCGCCTCCCTGGCGCTGCGTGAGCCCCCGGTGGCTGGTGAGGACCGGCCCTTCGACTGGTACGTGGGTCAGGGCCGGGTGCGCGCCGGGGACGAGGAGACCGTGCTGCGCGAAGTCTTCTCCGCGTGGGTCACCGACACCGAGGCCGGGCGCAACACGCTGATGATGGCCCCAACCAACGCGCAGGTCACCGCGTTGAACGAGCTGGCCCAAGCCCGGGCGCTGCACCGCGGGGAACTGGACACCACCGCCCAGGTGACGACCGAGGCCGATGTCACGATCTACGGCCACGACCGTGTGGTGACCCGCCGCAACGCTCGGGCGTTGGGGTTGAACCAGGGCAAGGACTTCGTGAAGAACGGCGACACCTGGGACGTGAACCAGGTTCACCCCGACGGGCGGCTCACGGTCACCCACACCGGCCACGGCGGGAAGATCACCCTCCCGGCCGCCTACGTGGCCGAGAACGTGGAGCTGGGCTACGCGGCCACGATCAACCGCGCCCAAGGTGCCACCGTGGACACCGCCCACACCGTGCTGGATGCCTCCACCGACCGGGCCGGGGCCTACGTGGGGGCGACCCGCGGGCAGTTCGGCAACCACCTGTACGTCGTCACCGGGGAGAACAGCACCCGCGATGAGGTGCTGGACTCCATCACCGGCGCCTATGAAACGAACCTGTCCGTGCACGAGCAGGTGGGGCGGCTGCGGGCCGAGAACCGGTCCGTGGCCGAACGTGTGGGCCTCTACACCGCGCTCACCGACCAGGCCCGGTCCCAGGCGATGGAACACGCCGCCATCGAAGCCGTAGGGATCACCCGCGCCGCGCAGCTGCGCGCAGCACCGGCGTGGGGTGCGCTGGCCACGGAACTGGCCAACGCCACCGAGGCCGGCCTGGAACCGGCCGCGCTGCTGGCACGAGCGCACTCCCAACGGAACTTCGCGGACTCCGCCGATGACGCCGCGGTGCTGCACTGGCGCGTGAAGGGACTGCGCGCCGAGAACGAGACGCTGCACGACACCACCGGACCCCGGCCGTTCGCGGCGATCCCCGACGAGCACCTGGACCGACTGGAAGCCACCGCCCGCGCACGCGCCGCTCAGAAACCCACCGAGAAGCCCGCTGCGGCGGTGGAAGACCCGAACTGGCACACCCGCCCGCACGCGCTGGAAACCACTGAGCACCTACGCTCACGCCGGGCCGGGATGGCCGAGGGCGCTACCGCCCACGACTCCGCCGAATACCGGTGGGAACTGGCTTCCATCGACGCGGAACTGTCCCGCCGGGCGTTCCTCTCCCCCACCCAGAAGTCCCTGGAGGAGGTCACCCGTGGGGAACGGCCACGCTCGGAGACCGCTCACACTCTGGCCGAAGGACTGGCCCAGGAGAAGGCCATCCGCGACGCCGCCCTGCCCACCACCGGGCACGCCCTGGCGGAGCAGAACCCGGAGACGCTGACCCACGGGGTCAGCGGGCACACCGCGGGCACCTACTGGCTCCAGCACCGGCACACCCCCGAGGCGATGCGCACGATCCTGGACGCCCACCACACCGACATCGGAGAACTGGCGGTGCTGCGCGGCAAGCAGCTCGCCGCCGAGAAACCCGCGTGGGTTGAAGCGTTGGGTGAGGTGCCCGCGAATCCGACCAACGCCGCCCGGTGGTACCGGGTCGCCGGGGAGGTCGACGCCTACCGGGCGACCTACCGGATCACCGACGAGAATGCGATCCCGAAACAGTACGCCGAATCCGAACGGGGCCAGTACCTTGCCGGGCAGATTACCGACGTGCACAAGCGCGGGGCGCTGTCGAACAAGCCCGGCCCGACTGGGGAGCAGGTGGAGGCCACTGCGGCCACGGCGACCAGTGAGCGCGCCCAGGGCGAGACGGTCACTCCCGCCGAGGCCGAGGTCACCGTCAGCACCGACGAAAGGACACAAGCCGTGGAAAACCTCTGGGACGTCGTAGAACGCGACTACAAGGCCGAGCAAGCCACCCACGCAGACCGCGACGCGGCTCGCGCCGCCCTGGAGGCGGCCCGAGTAAAGCTCCAGGAGTCCACGCAGCACAGGGACAGTGTCGCGGATCAGCTGATCGACACCGCCAGGGCGGACTACGCCCCCGTGGAAGCCGCCGCCGCCCGGGTCGAGGCCGCGAACTTTTTCACCCGTTCAGCACGCGAAGCCGACTACCAGCACGCTGTGACGGACTACCACCAGCAGTACGGGCAGGACACTCCCCCGCCCCGGGACGACGAGCAGTGGCTCAGCCAGCACCCCGACTACGCCCGCGCCCAGCAGCAGGTCACCGAGGACCGCTCAGAGCTTGCCACCGCGGAGACCGTGGCCGAGGTGGCAGAACGCCACGCGCAGACAGCGACCGCCACACGCGAGCAGTCCTACCAGGCATACACCACAGCCCGGGACGAGAACCCCCGCACCCGCGTCGGTACTTCGCGGATGAACAGCGAGCAGATGGCCCGAGTTACCGACCTCCAAGCCGCCAAGGACCACCGTCATCTTGCGGCTGGCACCCGCCCCGGCGAAGCACGAGCACGCCTCCGCGCCGAGGCCGCGAAGTCCGCCCCGCCAGCCCAAACCAGCGCGACCCGAACCGCGCGCAGCATTCAGCAGCACCACGCACAGCAGGCCCACCGCCGCGGACGCAGCCTCTAACTCGCGGGCACCAGATCACAATGCACTAAACCCAGTCTGGTGATCCCGTGGCAGTAATTTCGAGAAAATCAGGTGATTCCGATTCTTTTCCGCTTACGTCACGGATGCGGGGATCATCTCCCGCCCGGTGACCCGAGGCACAGTCTCGAAATACACCAGTCCGCGAGTCAAACAAGCTCTTCGCGTGCAGGTCCCAATGGTGCACCCACCAATCAGACATCTCCCCCTGTTGCTGCGAACGCACGTACTGCTGGTGCAGAGCCCTAAAGCGCGCTACCGCTTCGGGGTGATTCCACCACTGCGGACAGAATACGCCACCACTCGAGGCGGGATGTTCTATGATCGCCAGCGTCGCTTGAATCCACTCATCGAAGGCGGGCGGCTCGTATGCGGTCTCGCTCGTCTCTACGTCAACGCTTGTGTTGTCTGACATCAACTAGATCCCTATCTTCCGGGCCAGAGTTTTTAAATCCCAGCTTCAATTGACCCACTTGCGGGGTAAGTTCCTCGGCGAGACGCTTGTTTTCGAACCAGTATTGCGCCTTGAGTATCCCGTTTTCGCCGTCGCTTGTCCTGACATACATAGTGCCCGGTGAGAGGTTCGATAGGTCTGAAGCTGAAAGGATGTCGCGTCTCTGGATTTGGTCCGACGTGCTGCGTCCATGACCCGACCGCCCATTGTAAGATGATGAATGCGAAATTGTCTTGTGGTCATACTGACCAATAATTTTTGACAATGACGAGACAAAATCCGTTTCCGTTCCACCCCCTCCATACACCAGGTAGTTGGCGGCACCCAGAAGTGTATTCATGCCGTTTTCCCCGAAGAGTCCGCGACCCTGGGCTACGGACTGGAAATAGGAGCTGATGACGATACCCAGTGCCCCGCTGTATGAGTACCACTCGGGTAGCTCCGGCAACATCACCGTGTTGCCCACTTCGTCCAGCTCCATGACCAGGGGTACGCGCAGCCGCTCGTTGGGTCCGGTCGATGCTTGGGTTTTGGCGCTCATGAAAACGCTCCACACCAGGCAAGACACCAACGCGGAGGTGGCTCCTGCCGTCTTACTGCCCAACAGAATGAGCGTGTCTGTACTGGAAGCAAAAGCCACCGGATCAAACACTCTGTGCCGGTCGTTCACTGGCCGGATTGACGCTAAATAGTCTTCGTGTTCGAAGGGGGAAGCGCATCGTTGCGCTGTCGCCCATACAGACCCACGGGTTTCTTCCGGTTGTTTCTTTAGGCCGCGCAGGGTTGCCGCTTGATTGTTGAACCCATGGCTCTCCAAGATTGCTGCTGGCTCGTCCTCGTTCGTAGTCATTGCCCACCGGAACACATCGCGGTCGTCTTTGCCCGCAGCATTGGCGGCAAGTAAAAGCGCGCCGATAATTTTGGAACCCATCAAGTCAAAGTGGGCGTTAGGGTTACCGTCTCTGCTGCCATCACCATGGGTTGCGGACTCGAATATGGCCCCTACTTTTTCGGCGTCCGTGCTCGTTTTCACCAGACCGATGATGTTGAAGTGGTCGGTGCTTGGCTCTTTACGATTCAGAATGTTCGTCGGATCAAAAATCCACACGTTCCCATGAAACATTCGCGCGGCGAACACTTCCCATATACCGTCAGCCTTGTTGGAGGTCATCACAAGAGGGCCGGGTGCCTGGGTCGCATGTGGCACGACTTGGGCGGTTGTTTTGCCTCGTCCTGGTGCCTGTATTTGAACCGCGCATTGACGCCACCCCTGGAATACCGTTTCCGAATCCAAGGAACCGATGGCTAACCCCGGTCCGATGTCTGGGCATTCAGGGTGCAAATTAGTGCGTGCATCCTTAAGCCGAGAATTCGCTTTTGACACTGTGAAGTTTGCGTTTTTCCCTAGCCGCTTGTTCGCCATAGCTTGGGGTGCTTTGTTGTTACTTGGCCAAAACCACGCCAATACTGATGCGACGAATATGACAAGGATAGCCACAATGGTGAGTGCCGGAAATGACGCGAATTTGAACATAATACTTACCCCTTATCCGTTCTGGGCTACGCCATTTCGCGTTCCAAGCGGTGCGCGGCCATACTGTTGGCCCAGGCTTCGTTGGTGTCGTGAATTTTGCGTTCCATGGCGGTGAGGTTCATGTAGAACGGGCTGCCCGTTGTCTCGCCTAATTTCAGGAGGAACCGCCCGCGACCTGGGGGTGGCAGTGTGCGGTTTGTTTTGGGGTCCACACCGCCTTCCGCCGACAGAGACACAAGGAGGTCTTGTTCTTTCTGTGACATCGGGACAACCTGCGTCAAGTCCGCCATTTCGTTGCGGGCCAGCCCGCCGAACACCTTGACCGATGATCGTTCTAAGAACCCGGTAGCAATGGAGGTCAGCGCCGGGGTGGACAACTGCAAGTCTTTCATGCTGTGGGTAATGAGAACCTGCCCCAGACCCTTCGTCCGGTTGAGCTTGGTGAGCGCATTAACGCGGTGCACAAGCTGTTCATCCGCGCTGAGAACTTGCCACAGTTCGTCCATAATCATCAGGTGGTGACGTTCTGGAATGAGGCCTTCTGAGGCCAAGTCCTTCAACGCTGAGGCTCCTGCTTGGCCGTAGCTCCAGCACACCAGCTGCACGGCGGCACGCAACGTTCCATTGGCTTCGTCGATGGCTGACACATCGAACGAAACGCTGCGGTCTAGGCGCATCGGCTCCGTCGTTTCCCGGCAGAACACGTCACCGAACGGGCCTTCTGGTCCGAGGGAGTTCAAGCCTCGCTGTAGCGTTTCAGTGAGCTCGAAGTATTTGCGGTTCCGCGTTTTTTCGTCCAGCTCGGGGTCGAACACGAGCATGTCGATGATGTCCCTTGGAGGGTCGCGCAGCACGTCTTGGACATCGGAGACCAATGGCTGCCGATCTTCGGACTCTGCCTTCTCGGAGGCATGACGGATCGCCATGGAGAGCACCGTGCCCTCGTTCTTCTTCTCCGTCAGAACGTCACCCAGCGCCAGCTCAACCAGACCCCGTAGGGTGTTCAGCCGGCGGTTGTGAATTTCGGACCGCTGTGCGGCCTGCATCTTGGGCGGGAGCTTTTCGAGCAGCGCCCACGCCGGGCCGGCGTCAAGGGGGTTGATTGCAGATAGACCGGGAGCGACTGTGAGAACCTGCCCCCCGGTCTCCTTCACGACGCCCGCGTAGTCCGGTTTCAAATCGCCGAGAACCAGGATTAGGAACCCGGCGTCGATCAGCGAGAGCGCCCACCGGACCGCGATGGTGGACTTACCGCGCCCGTTCAGCGCCATGATGAAGCCAGATGGAGCGGAAACGATGCCCTTGATGTACAAGCTAATCGGGTCTCCGCAGGTGATTTGACCGTTGATCGTATTACGGCCGAGGGGAGCACCCACGAGCGGCGATGATGCAGCCCCGCAGAACGGCCACAGACCCGCTGTTTGGCGTGAGGTGGCCTGGTACTCCACCGGGGCCTCGACCCATCCGCACGCGCCGCCTCCTGGCCGCTCGTAGCCATACTTCGTCAGCGTCGGGACCTTCTTTTCCCGAGCCTCCAGCGCCTCGTTCTGCTGGCCCTCTTTGTTCTTGCCCCAGCCGAAGGCCAAGCCGTCGACCAACTTGTCCACTAGTGACATGATGCTTCTCCTTCTCAGACGCTCTCGCGCAGGGTGTTCGACAAGCGCGTGAAGTCCTTCGGTACCGAGCCGATGCCGAGCCCGAATGCGAACGCCGCATCATCTGAGTACTCGCAGTCGCGTAGCCGCAGCTGGATGCCCGAGACCGCCTGATCTCGCAGGATCGCTTCGACCCGGGGGAACTTGGACGGATCGTCTACCGTGGCCGTGACCACGAGACCGAAACGCACCATGGCGGCGCCTTCGGCTTGCTCACGCTCGCTGTACTCCGCTTTCTCCAGGGCTACACGCTTGATCTGAGACGCCTTCTGACCCTTCTGGTTGTTGCCGAATCTCGCGTTCGTCACTTGGTCCTGCACGGCCTTCTGTGAGCTGCCGGGGCTCATGGGGCGGAAGAGCAGCGTGACACGCTTCTGCTCGAAGACTCCGTGAGCCGAAAGCAGGCCCGCCAGGCCCGTTTCGCGAAAGTTCGCAGCAGGGGGCTGGTACATCTGCCATGACTTCGAGAAGTACCCGGCGTGTTCCCACCAGCCAGCGGTGAGCTTGGCATTTGTGGGACCAACCTCACCCCATGTCAATCCCGTGCCTTCACCGGCTAGGCGGGCTGTCTCCACAGCGGGTGCCACAGCCGGGTTGTATGCGGTGTGGACTTGATCCACCACATCGTCCATACCCAACACGCTCACCGTGCCGCCGCACGCCACCTTCAGCTGAGCAAGCATCCCGGGCAGCAGGGTAGAGATGTCTTCCGCCAAATCCTCTTTGGATCGTGGGCCGGTTCCAGCGTCGCGGTTGGGGCGGGCGGTGAACGTCGCCGCGACCCACTGGTCGATCTTCGGCACTCCCTGGTTCAGGTCACGGACAATGTCATTCATCGCCTCACGAGCGAACTGCGGCGTGTCTTGGACCTGGGACTGTTCGCGGGTCACGCGTACGGCGTCAGGCAGCCTGTTCCCGGGGTCACGGGTTGCTTGTGTGGTCGCAGCGACTTGGACTAGTGAGGACGACACCCCAGCTTCGCGCTGGAAGATGCCCCATTGGTCCACCATCAAATCGATAGACCCCTGGTCCAGCAGACCCATACCCGGTGACTGCACACTGAAAATCACCGTTCCCGTACGGTTCGCAGGATTCCAGATCATCGCCTTTTCCGTGTCTGATCCCGCTGGCGTGGTGCCTACCAGTTCCGTGCGAGCAAGAAGCCCCACGGGGGGAAAATCGCCGGACGGTAGTTGGGACGTGGGACCGGCTGCATAATTCGTAAAACCTTTTTGCTCTGCCTTTTTGAAGTGGCGCTTCGCCAGAATCTCCTCAAACTTTTTGCGGCCGTTACGGCCATTCCAAGAAATTGCGATCATAGCTCCGACGCCCAAGAGCACAATGGCTGTTTGCACCCAGATGCCCAGAGGCATCGTTACAAAGACAAGAACGGCGAGCACGAGGCCAATAAGCGTTGCCAGGGCGGAAAGCCCGAGCACGCCTTCTTTACGGGGACTCGTGATGTTCCCGTACATCCGTATGCGGTGTTGTGCGTGGTCTGCCATGAGTGATCTCCGTCGTTAGTTCTCTACGTGTTCGAGGTCTTGGAGCTGCCGTCCGGCAGACGTCGCGGTGAACCTGCCCGCCTCGGCTAGAGCACGGGCCATATTTGGCGACATCACATGTCCCGAGTCATTTGCGCCTGTGGGCACCGCAGAAGAACCACCTCCGCCGCTGCCACCCACGGGGGCCGCGCTTGCAGGTTCTCCCCCGCTGGAAGCCGCTCCGGCTGCACCGCTGCTGGCGGGACTGCCTCCGGTACTGGACTCTCCCTCGGAAGCGGATTCACTAGCCGGTGCCGATTCGCCTACCGATCCCGGTGCCGCACTGCCACCGGAAAATCCGCCCGAGCTACTGCCACTTCCCGTCCCGCTGCTGGGAGCACCTGCTGTATCGGAACTGGCGGCAGACGCGGGGATAGCTCCCGGGGTCAAACCACTACCACTTCCACCGTTCCCGCCTTCCGAGCCGGACGCCGAGCCGGTGCTGTTCCCACCACTCCCCGCCTCCGGCCCGGATGCCGAGCCGCTACTGCTCCCGCTGCCGCTGGAGCCCGTAGAAGCCAGCTGCCCCGAAGAACCGGGCCCTCCCGGAGAACTGGCTTCCCCACCTGAGGCCATGCCCGATCCCATCGCGGAGGCGCTGCCATCGCTGGACGCCGCTGCGCTTGCGCCGCTGCCCAGACCGGTGCTGCCTCCCCCAGTAGACGCGGCACTAGCGCCACTGGCGGCACCACCCCCCGCTGCGGCAGCTAACCCCAGTGAACCCACGGCTATCGCACCGGCACCGGCTGCAATCGCGCCACCCGCTCCTACACCGCGGGCCTGGTCCGTTGTAGCTACCGTCACGATCTTGATAAGTGCGGGCAAAGCCAAGCACGCCATGACGATGACGACCATCCCTGAGATAAGCGATACCAGCTCGGCGAACGCATCTCCTTTTTGGTCTTCTGCCACCATCCCCTTAATCCACAGCGAACCCACACCGTAGATGATGGCCGCGGTCGGCTTGTACAGCACGGCCGCAAAAATCCACCCCATCACCTTCCAGAAGCGTTCTTTTCCGGCCTGTGTCTGAGATTGCGCGGCCAAGATGGGCAGTAAGCCCACGAGGACAGCCACCATGCCATAACTAAAAATTACGAACAACGCGTTTACTACAGAGGCCAAAGCCGCTACTAAGACCAAGATCACTGAAACAATGGCGAGCCCGATAACGAATTTAGCGCTTTGGTCTCCCGGCATGATGTCGAGCATTTGATACAGCGATTTTCGCTCGTCTTCTCCTTCGCCGGTGATGTTGCTTAGCAGCCATGGAGCTACCGCGTCGCTAGCTTTCAGTAGGTACGTGGCGGCCGTTCCACCGATGGCGGTCACCGCTACCGTGGCAAAAATTGCCATTACAAGGTCTACTGAGGCGTCTTTCGAGTGTGTCCTTACAACGCGCACGATGCCGAATGCCGTACCGATGATCCCGGCCACAGCCACGAAGTAGAGGGTGCTGTTTTGCACCGCTGCGGCGGGGGAACCTTCGCCCATACCCGGCCCAGAGATACCAAGCCACCATTCGGAGATACCGTTGAGCACTACCTCCAGGGCGCTGAGAAGGGATTTGAGCAGCCATCGCATGGCCGCGTCCAAGCCCTTCTCGATCAGCCCTCCAATGCCGTCTGTGAGCCACCCTGGCATCAGGAGCTCCAGGTAACGGCTGGGTCAGATGCCGTGGTCATCTGCAATTCCATCGGCTTCTCTGGCGACACCGGGTCTACCTTCCAGTCCCCGTCTTGCCACACCATCGTGAGACCGAAAGTACCGCTGAAGACGCTGTCCGACTGCCCGTAGAGCAGAACATGAACCTTCTCGGGGTTCTCCTGTTGGATTTCGTAGCCGCGCAGCTGCGCGGAGCCTTCACTTCCCGGGGATTCCGTCACGTAGCCCTCCCCCGTCGGTTCGGGCGAGGCAGGGGCCTTGGCACTTGTGATGATCTGGTCCCGTACTTCTCCCGCGGCGTAGACCTTCTTCAAGTCTTCTTCTGAAGCGTTCTTCTGGTCTTCACGGGTAGGACCAGCCATGTAGTCCGTCGCGGCGAACAACGCGCCCGCTGTGTTGTGCGCGTGCCCGACCTTCCATCCCGAACTCAGATTCTCGCAGCCGCCGAACTTCGTGGACACCGGGTAGCGCACCCCGTCCTTGCCCGGTGTCCACGAGTCCGTTTCGGGGGCCTTGTCGGTGACAGAAGATGTGTCCCCGTGGTCAAGATCGGATTGGCAGGCGTAGGCGTAGTCCTCCGTGGGTTGGTGGCTGCACCCGGATACTGCCAGCAAGCTCACGAGCCCTACCGTTACGGCGGCCACGGATCGATTGCGCGTGTTCCTCTTGTTCACTGGTCGGTTCCCTTCTGTCATCGCTGAGTGTGCTGGTGGGCTAGCGCCTAGATGCCCACGACGTTCTGCCAGACCACGCCCACGACGGTCAGTGCAGCGCCTCCGAGCAGCGGCCAGAGCGGGGCGGTGATCTCTTGGTCGCCAGAGCGCCGTGCTTTGGCGGCCGTGACGATGCCAATGATGAAGTAGATGAAAAGCACGAAGGCCGCGACGTAGAGGGCCCATCCCACGAGCGTGGAGACGAAATCGAAGCCGGGAGGCTGGGTCGGCTTACCGTCGATGGCCAGCGCCGGGGACAGGCCGCCCAGGATGAGGGCAGAGCTGAGGGCGATGGCGGTCGAGACGCGGCGCTTCGTAGCAGTTGAGGTCATGGTGTTCTCCTTGTGGTGGGCTTTTGCGTGGTTGCTGGGCGAGTACGTAGGTGAGGGCATTCCTTCACTCCTTCTCTGTGGGGGGTGTTGGGTCGGCCCAGGCATTGAGCGACTTCACCAGGTAGGTGAAGCGCCGCTTGTGTGCCCAGGAGGCTGTTACAGGTCCGGTGCTATCGGGCCACCGCCGTTCGTACCGGACCTCGAAAGATCGGGGGTAGAGACGTGCTACCCGCTTGGCGTAGCTGCGGGTTTCAGCTGAGACGTCTTCGTGTCTGCGGTGATGTACCAGGATCAGCCCGCGGAGGGTGTTGGCCGCATCATCGACGCGCAGCTGTTCCGCGGCCCGGAGCGAGTGCCGCGTCACCGCCGCCACCACAACGCCGGCCGCCCCCTCCATTGGGTCCATCTCCCCCGTGTCGATTACCCGATCCGAGCAAACATCCGCGATGGTGCTGACTCCCACTCCCCCACTTGCCCCGATGAGGTTCAGATGCCCGGCGTCTGGTGCTGCCCCGGGTACATCGTTTCCGGGCTCGTGGTCATGCGAGACCATGTGCGTAGCACCCATCATCATGAGCTGGTCGCCCAGAATCGGGGATCGGTCCAAGTCCGGCTCGGCTTCTACCGTCGTTACCGGCCGCACGAACGGATTGGCATTTTCCTGTGCCGTTTCCGCTCGTTCTTTCCCGCGGTACTTCTTCCCTGGCATCGTTCGTTTCCTTGCCGTCGTCGTCACCCCTTGTGTCCCGGTCACTTATTCCTCTTCCTTCGGATTCGTTGGCAGTCCGTAGACGTTGGTAGCTGCCGGGTCCGATGGGTCAGCAGCTACTACGATGGCAGTCACCTTTTTGCTCACCGCCGCAGGGTAGGTCTTTGTTTTCGTTCCTGTGGCCACGGTCTTTCCCCGCGAGTCCAGCAGCTCGGACTCCTTTTGAGATGACCGGACCGCGCGGCCTCCGCCGATATGGGCCTCAGAGCCCACCGGCACAAGTGCTTTGTCCGTCACCCAAATACCGCGTGCCAGGAACCAACCCGTTGAGCGGTCTACTTCTGGAGCCGTCGCCGCCGCCGCAGAGGACCCCTTGAATGTCGCGGTATGGACCCGGGTCACTGAGGTAGCCTTGCCCTTCCGCTCAATCTTGGAGCTGGTCCACTCGGTCCCGGTTCCTTTCTTTGCCTGGCAAAGCACCGTATCGAAGGAACCGGTGCAGGAATCCACCGGCGACGTCTTGCCGCCCTTGCCGCCGGCACCGGTGATTGTGCCCGGTTTGGGCAGCGTGGCGCTGTCTTCGGTGATCGACCACACCCGGGCCGAGGGTCCGTCCGTGCTGACCGCTGTCACAGCACCATCCAGGGCACCAGCGATTTCCGAACCAGCGGGCATCGTCCGTTTCCTCCACTGCCCGTCCTCCCCCAGCACGTACACCACAGGTGAGGATGGCGTCATCTTCACCGGGTCTCCGTATCCGAACTCGATCTGACCGTCCTTGGGCATAGAAGTCGCCGTAACCTGCCGCGAAGAGGTATCGAGGAGCGACACCGTTTTCCCATCGGTGATCGCGACCACGTTCTCTGTCATGGGAGCGAAGTCGGACACATCCATTCCGGCCTCTGCGCTCCACTTCGGTTCTCCCGTGTCGGGGTCCAGGGCACTGACGGTTCCTCCGGACGGGACCAGTAGTACCCCATTGATGATCGCAGGGCGCGCCCCTTGATTGATGTTCTGATGCCACCCCGCATACGTCCCCCACCCTGGAGGGGCTTGTACTGGCAGCTGAGCCGGAACCGCGTGGTACGGCTCAGGCGCGGTTTCTGGTTCCTGTCGCAGTGCACCACTGACGGGCACAGCGGCCGCAACCAGCAGTAAGCTCGCGGCAGCTACATATCCCACCGTTCGCCGGTTCATCCGGCCGTGGCCACCATACTGGCGCGGCTCGCGCGTGCCTCGCATCCGCGCGTACCAGGGGCGGGCTTCGGGTTCCGGGTGAGCAACTACCTCGTATTGTCCGGGCTGCCCGTTATACGAGGCCAGCTCTTGCAGCTCTTCTAGATCGACGTCGGCCACCAGCTCAAACGTGGCATCATCAGCGGCCGTGTCAGTGGCGACCACCCTGCACACACGCAAACCAAGCGCCCGCGTTACCTTCAAGGCTGCCGGTTCCGCAACTTCAAACAGCGATTGTCCCTCATCGCGCGTGAATTCTTCGTACACTCCGGGTGCTTCTACGATGACCTCGCCCGTGGTGGCGCGCAGGCTGATGACGGGGAAGCGGGGAACCTTAACATTGCTCGACGTTTCCGAGCCACCTTTCATGCTGAATTTCATGCCTTGTCCAGCTCCTCGGTCATTGTCGTTCGAGCGCCTACGACGATCCATTGCCCCCCGTGCTTTTCCAGGTAAATAATTTGCTGGTCTCGTCCGCCCGCAATATCTTCGGACCCGTCGCGGGTCTTCCACCGCCATGACGTAGTGATGCCACGTACTGCTTTGTCGGAAGCTACGTCCTCGTCCACGTCTCCACCTGTAGGGGTAGCCTCCGGAACCGAGTAACCCTCGTGCTTCGCCGCTCTACCGAACTGGACCTGTAGCGTGTTGCGCGCGGCCGAGCCCTGCTTTTGCTGCTCGTACCAGGACACGCTCATAAGGTCCTTGGCGCGCAACACCCCTGCCATGGTGTTCTCGTCCATCGTTGAATCCCAGCAGTGTCCGATGCTGGCGTAGTAGCGCGCAGTGGCGGAGGGGTCAGAGCGATCTGCATCTTTACTCGTGGGGCACGAGCCATCTGCCAGGTTGCGAGTGGAAGATGTGGCCGCGGCTGAGCTGCTTGTAACAGGTGCTGGTTCCGAATTACTAGAACACCCTGCGGCGCACAACAGCACTAATGCGATAGGAATGTACCGCTTCACTTCACCCACGCACCTTTCTCTTTCAAAATCGGTTCCGGGTCAAGATTGCACCCGTCATAGGGAATATTCATCCCGCCATTCTTCCCACCGGCACAATTGGGCTTGTACACCTCAAAATGCAGGTGCGCCGCTGCTCCACTGGCGTTACCTCCCATGAACCCAGACTCGACGCCGATTTGCTTCCCGCGCTTGATCTTCTCGCCCTTCCTCACGTCCAGGGACTTCATGTGGCAGAACGCAAACTGGAAGCCCGGCTTACTGTCCATTTTGGCCATGACGCAGTGATCGTTGGTCAGTGTCCCGGTGACCGTCATGTCCGTGGGGGCGATGATGGGTGCGCCGCCCCCGGTGCTGAGGTCCACACCCACGTGGTTCTGTGCCCAGGCAGGCAGCCCAGGCACATTGCGGCCGCCGTAACCACTGGTGAAGGAGCCGCCCGGCAAGGGCGCCGTCCACTCCCCTTTACCCAAGTCCCCGTTCCAGGACTTACCGCCCTCCACGGCCTTGCAATCGCCGGAGAACGACATTTGGGCTGACCCGGTGATCTTCGAGACGTAGGTCTGTGTTTCCTCGAACGGTGGCACACCCTTGTACTTCTCAACGGCCCCTGGACCAGCGTTGTACGCCGCGAGGGTCAGACGCACGAGCTTGTTCGCATCGTCGCCAGCGAGATCCTTGACCTCTTCGCGCAGAGCCTTCATGTACCGCCCATACGCCGCCATCGCATCCTCGATGTCGTGAATATCGCCACCCTGACCGTAGCGGGCCCATGTCTCGGGCATGAACTGTGCCGGCCCCTGAGCGCCGGCGCTTGAACCCGCTTGAGTGTTGAACTGCGACTCTGCCTCGATCTGAGCGGCCACAGTCTGCTCGGGCAACCCGGATGCCTTAGCCGCCTTCTTGATCGGCTCCTGAAAATCTTTTGGGACGTTGACGGTCTTCCCGCCGTCACCCGCTGCAACCGCGTTCGTGCAACTGCTACCCGTGTCGAGGCTCAATTGCCCCGCGATGCCGCCTACCAGCACCGCGATGAGGAGGGGAACGACCAGGACAACCGCGACCAGCGCGACCACCACCAGACAGCCGAGACCGCCCACTACGCCGACGCTCTTACCCATCGACCCGCCGCCTGAATCAGCCATGCCGCATCACCTCCTGTACCATCGCATCAGCTATACGACATTCTATCACGGTATGGTTGTTTTATTGTACGAATCTCTAGACGTTGCATGTAATGAGAAACTGGAAGCGTGCCCTTCATGATGAGAATCTCTGGCCAGAGCGAGGAGGTCCATGCCGCCGTCCAGGTACTTGGCAACACTCTGCGCGTGGCGATTCTGGGCCACCTCGCCCTCGGACCCGCAACGCGCGCCAGCATCAGCAGCGCACTGGGTGTCTCCGAGCAAAGCCTTTCGCGCCAAATCGCGTTCCTGGAGGACAAGGGGGTAGTTAGCACAGACGTGCTTGGCGGCCGTGGCCGCCCGACTCTCCACCGCCTCCAGTCCGGCAAACTGCATGAGCTGGAGCACGCCCTAGCCAGCTACCTGCACCCACCGGCCTAGCGCTATACGCTGTCGACGTTTAGGCCCCACCGTGCGTTCTAGTCAATGCAAACACATAGTATTCACTATACCGTGACGGTTCGCCGTAGTGCCGCCATGACGGCACTACGGCTTGCCGTTCTGACGTTATGACGGCAGACTAGTCCCATGACGTTCATTATCGCGATCACCAACGCCAAGGGCGGCGTGGCCAAAACGACGACCGCCATTCACCTAGCTGCCGCGCTAGAGCGCAACGTCAGCGTGGCCGTGTGGGACTCGGACCCGCAGGGCAGCGCGTGCGAGTGGGCAGCCACCACCGCCGAGAACGGCCACCCCCTTCCTTTTACCGTGACTCCCGCCAACGTGGCCACGCTGAAGACTGAACCCGCCACCACCGATGTTGTCCTCATCGACACTCCGCCCCAGCAGCCACAGATCATGAACGCAGCCGCCGCGCGCGCGGACCTAGCCATCATCCCCACCGCGGCAGCCTCCCTGGACATTGCCCGAGCGTGGACCACCTTGGATGCACTAGGGGACGTCCCCAGCATTGTCCTGCTGACTCACACGGACCCACGCACGGTCCTCTATCGATCAGCCGTGGACGCGCTGGATGAAGAGAACATCCCCGTTTTTGCCAAGCCGATCAAGCCAAGTGAAAAGCTGCGCGCCCAGGGCGGGAGCTACCCCAACAAGTTGTTTGGTTATGGGGACATCGCCCTGGACCTGTTGCACATGATGAAGGAGAACGAACAGTGACAGAACGCAAGACCCCGAACCCGTTACGGCGAAACCGCCCGACGGCGAACCCGGAGACTACAGCCTCTCGTAAGAAGCCCGCGTTCGAGGGGAGCTTCGACCCCGCCATTAGTGGAGAAGCGCCGACCGTGAAAAAACGGAAGTACACCATTCTTCTCACGCCCGAGCAACGCGACAAGCTGCGGTTGTACGCCGCGCACCGGGACATCACCATGTCGGAGGTTATCGTCGGATTCATCGAGACTTTAGAAGTTTAGTACCGTTATGACGGCACCCCGTCATGCCGTTGAACCGCTGTGACGGCATGACGGTACATGGGAGGGCCCCTCACGTATGTGGGGGGCCTTCCCATGTGCGGGGGAGCGTTCACGACACGGCTCACCTCCGCTGTCCGTCGTCCTGACGCGGAATTGTATGGGCACGCTCCGCGGCGTCAAGGGCGCCTACGGCGTCGCTACGCGATGCGCTACGCGCACCCTTGACCCCGCTCCACTTCCGCCCATCCTGCTTCCAGCTATCAGGACGACGGGCCAGGCTACACGGGCGGTCCCATCTGGTCCGAGCCGCGCACGGACCCGAGCGCAGCATCCAACTTCGCCTCGAAAAAATGCCCATCATCTGCCCTTTCTCCTTGCTTCCTAATCTTACTTTAGGTAAGATTATAAGTGTTCAAGCGGGAGACAGGCCCGCACCACACGGGAAGGACAGCAGACGATGACCACCAAGACCCAGACCGCGAAGAAGCAGCCCACCAAGAAGCAGCAGGAGCGCAAGGCGGCTGCCATCGCCAAGCGCAAGGAGGTCTCGGAGAAGGCTGCGGCCGTGGCCGAGCAGATCAAGAACGACCCGGACACCGCCCGCCGGTTCGCCGCGTTCGCGGCCCGTATGCCCAGCTACAGCCCCAAGAATCAGGAACTGATCTTTTCCCAGTTCGAGGGGGCGACCCAGTGCGCCGGATTCAACAAGTGGAAGGAGTTGGGGCGAGCTGTCCGCAAGGGTGAGCGGTCCATCAAGATCATGGCCCCGACCGAGCGCACCAAGAAGGACGACGACGGAAACCCGGTGATCGACCCCAAGACCGGCAAGCCCGAGAAGGAATTGACCTACATCATGGTGAGCGTGTTCGACGTGAGTCAGACCGAGGAAATCACCGGCTGATCCACCTACACGGCGGCCGGGGGAGTGGTCCCCCGGCCGCTTTTTCATGCCCGGAAACTAGCCGCCGGCCTTGACTCTAGTTCTTACATGAGGCATATTTATGAGTGTTCAGGCGGGGGACAGGCCCGCCACACCAACGAAAGGAACGGACATGGACGCCAAGCAGATCACCGAGACGATGCTCGTCTTCGTGTGCGAGTGCTGCGCGCTGCTGATCGCCAGCAACGATGAGACCGCGTGCCGCGACCACTACGAACACGGACACATCGAGTGCGACCTCGACGCCGGGGCCGTGGTGACCGGGGAGCAGGTGGAGACCCCCGCGCCCACCACCTGCGACGGCTGCCACCGCCAGCTCGGAGCCCTGGCCATCATGTACCAGGTCAGCGCACCGACCGAGTAGCCACCACCAGACGGACGGCCGGGGGGATCCCCCCCCGGCCGTTCTTCATGTCCGCATCACCCGCCGGCCTTGACTCTAGTTCTTACATGAGGTATATTTATGAGTGT
>NZ_LZMM01000021.1:0-1192 GCF_001665945.1 Kocuria sp. ICS0012
CGACGGCGCCCCTGCGCATCCGCCGCGGTGTTCCATGGGGTCGAGGTCTACAGCTCCCCGTAGCGGGCCAGCGCTGATCGGCAGGGTCACTTCAGGAGACTCATGCGCTCGGTAGAGTAGGTAGGGGATCCAACCGACTCCCAGATGGGCTCGACCGCCGGAGGAGCATGTCCCGCAACCCTACTGCTGCCGATGTCGCTCGCGAGGCCGGGGTCTCCCGGAGTGCGGTTTCGATGGTGCTCAACAACAATGCCGACGGCAATGTGTCTCTCTTGGCCCAGGAACGGATTCGGGATGCCGTGCAGCGGCTGGGTTATGTGCCGAACTCGGTGGCGGTTGCCCTGCAGCGCCAGCGCACCTACACCATCGGCGTGATCACCGACGAGATCGTGACCAGCCCCTTCGCCGGCCGGATCATCAGCGGCGCCGGTTCCGTCGCCCGCCCGGCGGGCTACGTGCTCACCGTGGCCGACACGGAGGCCGTGCCCGGACGCGACCTCGAGCTCGCCGAGGCCCTGATCCACCGGCACGTCGACGGGCTGGTCTACGCCACGGGCGGCCTCGTGGCGCTGGACCCGCCCGAGCCGCTGCTGCAACGCCCCGCGGTGCTCGCCAACTGCTACGACCCGCGGGAACGGCTCGCCGCGGTGATCCCGGACGAGGTGACCGGGATGCGCCGCGCCACCGAGCACGTGCTGGGTCTGGGGCACCGCAGGATCGCCCTGCTGACCGGCACGTCCGACTCCCCGGCCACGCCGCTGCGCCGGGAGGGCTTCGAGGCGGCCTGCGCGGAGTTCGGCCGCGAGGGCCTGCGGCTCACGGTCGAGCCGACCGGCTGGGAGATCCAGGACGGCTACCGGGCCGCGCAGCGGCTGCTCGCCCTGCCCGAGCCGCCCACGGCGATCCTCGCATCCAACGACCGCACCGCCACCGGCGTGCTGCTCTGCGCGGCAGCGTCCGGGCTGCGGGTCCCCGAGGACCTCTCCCTCGTGGGGGTCGACGACCAGCAGAGCGTGGCCGACCAGCTCGTCCCTGCGCTGACGACCGTCGCGCTGCCGCACCAGCGGATCGGGGCGCGGGGGGGGGGGGGGGGGGGGGGGGGGGGGGGGGGGGGGGGGGCGCGCGCGCGCGGGGGGGGCGGGCGGGGCCCCCGCCGGCCGGCGGCGGCGGGGGGGGGGGGGGGGGCGGCGCC
>NZ_LZMM01000022.1:0-5238 GCF_001665945.1 Kocuria sp. ICS0012
GCCGGCCTTGACTCTAGTTCTTACATGAGGTATATTTATGAGTGTTCAGGCGGGGGACAGGCCCGCCACACCGACCGGAAGGACTGAGCATCATGGCCGCACTGACCATCACCCACAACCGCGAGGCCGGGACGCTGATCGAGGGCACGCAGCGCGGAGACGGCACCGCCGAGATTTTGAAGGCCCAGGGCTGGCGCTGGGGTCGATCCATCGGCGCGTGGTACGTCCCGCAGAGCCGGGACCGGAACCTCAAAACCTGGATCACCGGACGCACGCAGAAGGCCCTGGAGGCCGCAGGGCACGAGGTGGCCCTAGATGTACTGACCGGAGACGTTAATTGACTTGCGAGGTACAGCCCCGCTCTGTATCCTCGGCCGCATGTACTTAGGCATCGCTTCGATGAAGCTGCGTTCCGCCCGCTGACGGCGGCGGGACCCCTTCTGATCTCTCGTCTGCCGTCCTGGCCATCTGCCGGGCGGCCGCTTTGTGGTGCCCGGCTCCATGACGAGCTGAGAGTACGCAATGCCAATCACACAACCTGTTCGATCGTGTGTGTGGATCGGGACACCCCAGGGATCCGCCGCACACATCCGCGCTGAATCACTTCACGTCACACTCGGGGACCGGCCTGTGCTGAGTGGGGCCGACGTCACCGTTTCTGCCGGGTCAAGGCTGGCGATCGTCGGCGACAACGGCCGGGGCAAGACCACTTTGCTCCACGTGCTGGCTGGGATCCTGAAGCCTGACTCAGGGGTGGTGACCCAGGTGGGTTCCCTCGTCCTGGTGAAGCAGGACATGGCTACCGAGGACGATCGCACGGTCGGTGACCTGATCGCCGAGGCGACTGCTCCCTCCAGGGCCGCGCTGCAGGCGCTGGACGTGGCCAGCGCTGCGCTAGCCACGGGTGAGGACGCGGCCGATGCCTATTCCGCTGCGCTCGAGGCGGCCAGGCTGCTGGACGCGTGGGATGCCGAACGCCGCGTGGACATCGCTTTGGCGGGTCTGAACGCTTGCAGTGACCGCGCTCGGGTCCTGTCGACCTTGTCGGTGGGCCAGCGGTACCGGGTACGGCTGGCGGTCGCACTCTGGTCGACACCTGACCTCTTGCTGTTGGACGAGCCCACCAACCACCTGGACGCTGCAGGACTGTCCTTCCTGACCGAGCGTCTGCGCGACCATCCCGGTGGCTTGGCCCTGGTCAGCCACGACCGCGCCCTGCTGCATGACGTGGCGACCAGCTTCCTGGACCTCGACCCGACCCGCGATGGCCTGCCCCGCACCTATTCCGGCGGTTACCAGGGCTGGATCGAGGGCCGCCGACGGGAACGGGTCGCGTGGGAGCAGGACCATGCCGCCCAGGTCGCCCAGCACGCGGAACTGAAACGCGCCGCGGCCGAAGCACGCTCTCGCCTGTCTCAGGGCGGATGGCGACCCGACAAGGGAACGGGCAAGCACCAACGGGCCACCCGTGCCGCAGGGGTCGTCCAAGCGTTCAATCGACGTGTCGAAGACCTGGAACGCCACGAGATCGACGTGCCGCAACCACCACTGCGACTGGCGTGGCCGGTCTCGTCCGCGCGCCCCGGGCAGAGTGTTGTGAACGCCTCCAAAGCCGCCGTGGATGGTCGGTTGGTTACGCCGGTCTCAGTGGACGTGAGCGGTGGAGACCGGTTAGTTGTCACCGGGCCAAACGGGGCGGGAAAGTCCACTCTGTTGGCGGTTCTCGGTCAGCGGCTGGTCCCCACCTCGGGGCACGTGCGGGTGAACCCCAGCGCACGCATCGCCCTGTTGTCCCAGGAGGTTCCTGACTGGGACCACGTCAGTCCCGCCCATGTGGCCTACGAGACGTTCCTGGCCAACCACGGGTGCCGATCCCACGCACCGTCACTCGGTTCCCTCGGACTGCTCGAGCCCTCCGCGACCCGCGCCCCGGTGGGGCGCCTGTCGCAGGGGCAGCAACGCCGTCTCCACCTGGCGATGTGTCTGGCCTTGGATCCGGACCTGTTGCTCCTGGACGAGCCCACCAACCACCTGTCGTCGAGCCTGGTCGATGACATCACCACCGAGCTGCTGCAGACCTCCTGCGCGGTGATCGTCGCCACGCACGACCGGCAGATGCTCAAAGACCTGGCCGACTGGCCCCACCTGCACCTTGACCCGAAGGACCCCTCATGAACCCGCTTCGCCCCTTGACCATCCCCACCTACCGGACACTGTTCGCAGCCATGGTGCTGACCATCTTCGCCCAGGGAGCCTGGGCCCTCTACCTGGCCATGCAGACCCTCGACCTGGGTGCGACGCCCGCCACGCTGTCGGGTGTCGTCGCATGGAGTGGCATCGGCCTGCTCGCCGGATCCCTCCCGGCCGGGGTGCTCGCTGACCGGATCCCCAACAAGTCCGTCATCGTGGGCGTGCTCACCCTGAACTGCATCGTGGCGACGGCAACCTCCACCGCCGCCATCCTCGACCTAGTCACCTTCTGGATGCTCGCGGCCTCCGCGTTCGTCATCGGTGTCTCGACCGCCTTCTTCTTCCCCGCCTACACCGCCCTCGTCCCGGTGTTGGTGGCCAGCGACGACCTGATGGCCGTCAACGGGTTGGAAGGAGCCACCCGTCCGCTGGTCGGGCAAGCACTCGCGCCAGCCACCGTCGGAGCGATCATCGGCGCGAGCATGCCCGCCGCGGGCGGCTACCTCATCGCCGCAGCACTCGCGCTGGGCCTGGTCGCCGCCCTGCGGCTTCCCGCACCCAGCCCGGCTGAGACCGAGGCCGACGCGTCGGCCGCCTCACCCATCAGCGACCTGATTGCGGGTTTCGGTTACGTAGCCCGCACACGCTGGGTCCGCTCCAGCGTCCTGTTCGCCGCCGTCATGGGACTGGTCGTGACCGGTCCACTCGAAGTTCTCCTCCCTGCCCTCATGCGCTCCTCGCACGAGAACGGCCCAGCTCTCTACGGGGCCGTCCTCGCGGCACTGGGTGCGGGTGGACTGATGGGATCGCTGCTGGCGGGGTCGTGGCGCACTCCGGAGCGCTTCCTGCCCGCGATGGTCGGTGCTTGGGCGCTTGGCTGCCTGCCGCTGTCCATCCCTGCCCTGACGAGCAACCCGTGGGCCATCGGCGCGGGCCTGGCGTTCTACGGGGCGCTGATCGGGATCGGGATGGTCATCTGGGGCACCGTCCTCCAAGAACACGTCCCCCTGGAGATGCTCGGCCGGGTCGCCAGCCTCGACTTCTTCATCTCCATCGCCTTCATGCCCCTGTCCATCGCCCTCACCGGAGTCCTCAGCCGCCACATCCACACCCACACCTTGTTCGTCACGGCTGGCCTCGTCCCGCTGGCCATGGCAGCTCTGCTCGCAGCCCTGGGTCAACTCAGGATGCCGCGGACGACGCCCCACGAGGCAGGACAGTCATGACCCACGCGAACGCCGCCCTCACCCCTCGCCATCGACTCAAAGTCGCCCAGCTCGTCGTCGACCAGGGCTGGCCGATCAGCGAAGTGGCTGCCCGGTTCCAGGTGTCCTGGCCCACCGTGAAGCGCTGGGCCGACCGCTACCGAACCGGCCAGTCCATGCAAGACCGCTCCTCACGACCCCACCACTCGCCGAGCAAGACCGACCAGGCAACAACGAAGCACTGCATCCAGCTCCGCCTCCGCCTGCGCGAGGGGCCGGTGCAGCTCGCATGCCGGCTCGGAATCGCGCCCTCGACGGTCCACCGCATCCTGGTCGACGCGCGCCTGAACCGGCTCTCCCACGTCGACCGCGCCACTGGGGAGCCCGTCCGCCGCTACGAACACGACCACCCCGGCGCGATGCTCCACGTCGACGTGAAGAAGCTCGGCAACATCCCCGACGGCGGCGGCTGGCGCTACGTCGGCCGCCAACAAGGCGACCGCAACCGCGCCGCCACACCCGACAAGCCCATGAACAAGTACCGGGATCCGCTGATGGGCAAGGCCTACGTCCACACCGTCATCGATGACCACTCCCGCGTCGCCTACGCCGAGATCCATGACGACGAAACCGCCTTCACAGCTACCGCCGTCCTGGTGAGGGCGGTCGAGTGGTTCAACGCGCGCGGGGTGGCCGTCGAGCGGGTTCTGTCCGACAACGGAGGCGCCTACAAGTCACACCTATGGCGCGACACCTGCACAGAACTCGGCATCACGCACAAGCGCACCCGGCCATATCGCCCGCAGACCAACGGCAAGATTGAACGCTTCCACCGCACCCTGGCCGACGGCTGGGCCTACGCCCGCTGCTACACCTCAGAGGCCGAACGCCGAGGCGAACTCGATGGCTGGCTCCACTACTACAACCGCCACCGTCCTCACACAGCCTGCGGGAACCAGCCGCCCTTCTCACGATTGACCAACGTCTCCGGTCAGTACACCTAGAGGCCGACGACACCGCCCGGCCCGTGGCCGAGGTCGAGGCCGACCGCGCAGCCCGGCAGGAGGCCCGCGCCGAGGCCCTGGCAGAGAAGGCGCAGCGCAAGGCCGCACACGCGGCCGACGCCCAGCGCGCCGCCGACGCGGCCGCGGCCCGACTGCCCGAAGGTGGGGAGCCCATCAAGGTGGGCCACCACTCGGAGACCCGCCACCGCAACGCCATTGACCGGGCATGGAACGCCCAGGGACGCGCGATCCGGGCCGACGAGGACGCCACCGAGGCGCAGCGCCGCGCGAGTGCCGCCACGAACACCACAGCCCACCGCTACAGCCCCGCGACCGTGGCCGGACGAATCCAGCGCCTAGAGGCCGAAGGTCGCAAGCTGGCGCGGCAGCTGGACGGCTACACCGCCGACCGGGGCACCCCCTACGCTGAGGCGATCCCCGCCGCGACCGGCCGACGTCGCGAGGCGATCCAGGCCGACGCCACCGAGAACGCCGACGCGCTGGCGTACTGGCGCGGCGTGCGCGCCCAGCAGCTCGCCGCCGGTGAGGCCGCCGACTACAGCCGCGAGACCATTCACGCCGGGGACCGGATCAAGGTGGGCGGCACCTGGTGGACCGTGGCACGGGCCAACGCCAAGACCTGCACCCTGTATCTCGATGCAGAGCGCAAGATCACGAGCAGCTATCGCGCCCCCTACGGGAAGATCACGGGCCACCAGCCCGCGAGCAAGTAGCGCAACGGAAGCGGTCGGGGGGGGATCACCCCCCGGCCGTTCTTCATGTCCGCATCACCCGCCGGCCTTGACTCTAGTTCTTACATGAGGTATATTTATGAGTGT
>NZ_LZMM01000023.1:0-508 GCF_001665945.1 Kocuria sp. ICS0012
CCATTCGCCAGTTCCTTCGGCATAACTCCATCCTCGTTTCCAAGGTCAGGAGCCTCCAACAAACTCAGGGCGCTTCACAGGCAGTAGTCGCCATCGGTATGACGGCGGCTCTGGTCGTGGCGATGTGGGTGTTTGGTGACCAACTCATCGCGATCTTGAACCACCTTCCAGCCACCTCATTCCGGGGCAAGTTTTGGAAGGTCGCGGGGGTTGTTGTCGTGGCCGCTGTGGCTCAGTCTTGGGTGTTGTGGCGCGTCTGGGCGCAGCTACTCTCGGGGGGCACCGGGTCACGTGCGGATGTCATTCCTATAGCTGTAGGCGCGGCCATTCCCATCGTGCTGGGCTCTTGGGTCGTGCTGGCTACCATTCCCGTCGTGTTCGGGTTCACCGCTTTTGCCCTAATCGTGGCGGTGGTGGTAATCGTAATCTTGATGTGGGCCAACAACTAATGCCCGTCGTTTGGTCCATGGCATAATGAAGAGCCCCTACCGCGTCTCCGCGGTTGGGG